>JAABQE010000088.1 GCA_011391655.1 Hydrogenophilales bacterium | reverse complement strand
GGCCTGGAACGAATACAAGCCGGTGCGCCATGCGTGATAGCCTTCCTTGGTCATCGGGTAGGTGTTGCGCGGCACCTTCCAGCGCTGGATATGCTGGGCGCGTACGGACAGTTGTGACGCTTCCGATGCCTCCGGCGCAAAGCGGGCGATCATGTCCGACATGCGCTTGGCGTAGAGCAGTTCCTTCGGCTGGCCTTCGTCCTGGTTGGGGTCTTCTGCATTAGCTGCGTCGAACAGCGCCAGCGTCTGGTGAAAGCGTTCCGGGTTTTCGATCATGATTCAGTTCCTGGGTGATAGGCCAACAGTTGACCGCAGGTGCGATTGTCACAATGTTCGGGGCTGCAAGTAAACCCCGCATCCCCCCGAACGCCCCTCGGCCAATGGATTGAAACCCGGGGTGCTTGTGTTTTCGAATTCCGCCTCAAGATATAGCGCGCCCACTTGCCATGTATGTCCACATGGCTGACTTCAAGGAACCCAACATGCCCGATCTTTTCTCGCCTGCCCGCTTTGGCGCCATCGACCTCGCCAACCGCGTGGTGATGTCTTCCCTGACCCGTAATCGTGCCGGGGCGGGCAATGTGCCGACCCCGCTGATTGCCGAGTATTACCGTCAACGCGCATCGGCCGGCCTGATCCTGACCGAGGCCTCGCCGATTTGCGCGGAGGGCCATGGCTATCCGCGCACGCCGGGCATTCATAGCGCCGAGCAGATCGCCGGCTGGAAATTGGTGACCGCTGCAGTGCACGGCGCTGGCGGCAAGATCGCCCTGCAGTTGTGGCATGTGGGGCGGATTTCGCATCCCGACCTGCAACCAGGCGGCGCGTTGCCGGTTGCCCCCTCCGCGATTCGTCCGGCCGGGCAGGTGTTTACCGGGGCGGGGATGAAGGATTACGTCACACCGCGTGCGCTTGAGCTTGCCGAAATCCCTGCTCTGATCGAAAGCTATGCGCAGGCCGCGCGCAATGCGCTCGAGGCGGGTTTCGACGGCGTCGAGGTGCATGCCGGCAACGGCTATCTGCTGGACCAGTTCCTGCGTTCGTCCACCAACCAGCGCACCGATGCCTATGGTGGCAGCAAGGAAAACCGCGCGCGCCTGTTGCTGGATGTGATGGAGGCGGTATGCGCGGCCATCGGCCATAACCGCGTCGGCGTGCGGCTGTCGCCGGTAACGTCCTTCAACGACATCAGCGACGACCAGCCGCAGGAGACGTTCGATTATGTGGTGACGCAGCTCAATTCGCTGAAACTGGCGTTTCTGGATGTGTTGCAGGGAACCGGTGGCGCGCCGCAGGAACAATGGGTGCCGTTTGACTACGACCAGATGCGCGCGCTGTACACGGGCAATCTGATCTGCAACAACGGCTATGACTGTGCTACAGGACAGCAGGCGGTGACGTCGGGCGCTGCGGATGCGATTGCGTTTGGCCGGTTGCTGTTGGCGAATCCGGATCTGGTGGAGCGGTGCCGTCGCGGCGCACCGCTGAATGCGCCCGATTACGAACGGCTCTACACGGGAGAGGAGCAGGGCTACACCGATTACCCTTTCCTGGCGGACTGAGCAGCCCTGCGGGGCAACTTACGCAACTTGTCTGGGCTGCTGCAGACTGGTCAGGTGGCGAGTGATAGCTTCGTAATCGGCGACAGCGAGGTTTTCGGCGCGCTTGCCGGAGTCGATCCCGAGTGCGTTGAAATCCTCAGGTTTCATCAGGCTGCCGAGCGTGTTCCGCAGTGTTTTTCGGCGTTGTGAAAAGGCGGCGGCGACGACGCGTGAAAACAGTGTTTCATCGAGCGGCACCACTTCAGCCGGGGTTTTGGGGATGAGGCGCACGACCGCCGAATTTACTTTGGGCGGCGGATTGAACGCGGTGGGCGGCACGTCGAGCAACCATTCCAGATGAAAGCGCCGCTGCAGCATGATCGACAGGCGGCCGTAGTCTGTCGTGGAGGGCTCGGCGACCATGCGCTCGACAACTTCCTTTTGCAGCATGAAGGTCATGTCGCGGATCTGCGCGCCAAACTCCATCAGGTGGAACAGCAGCGGGGTCGAGATGTTGTAGGGCAGGTTGCCGATGATGCGCAGGTCGTGCCCCAGCGAACCAAAATCGAATTTCAATGCGTCGCAGCTGTGTACGCTGAGGCGGTCAGCGGGCCAGGCTCGGTTCAGCCGCGCGACGATGTCGCGGTCGAGTTCGACCGCGTGCAGGTGCGGCAGACGCTCAAGCAGGGGCTTGGTCAGCGCACCCAGGCCGGGGCCGATTTCGACGACAGTTTCGCCCGGCTGTGGATGGATCGCGTTGACGATGGCGTGAATGATGCCGTCGTCGATGAGGAAATTCTGGCCGAAGCGCTTGCGGGGGGTGTGCATGAGGGGGAGCGGTAAGCGGGGTGCAGTGAGCGGTTAGCGGAGGGGAGGCGGGGTTAACCGTTCACTGTTCACCGCTCACTGCTCACCATATCCAAAGCCATTTCAATTGCAGCAAGCAGACTCCCTATTTCTGCGCGCCCCGTGCCGGCGAGGTCGAGCGCGGTGCCGTGATCGACCGAGGTGCGGATGAAGGGCAGGCCGAGGGTGACGTTGACCCCGGCGCCGAAGCTGGCGTATTTGAGCACCGGCAAGCCTTGGTCGTGATACATCGCCAGCACGGCATCGCAGTGCTCGTGGTGGATGCGCGAGAACAGGGTGTCGGCAGGCAGCGGGCCGATGAGGTCGAGGCCTTCGCTGCGCAGCAGGTCGAGCGCGGGTTCGATCACCTCGATTTCTTCGCGCCCGAGGTGGCCGGATTCGCCGGCATGGGGATTGAGTCCGGCAACGACGATGCGCGGCAGGGCAATGCCGAATTTGTTCAGCAGGTCGGCGTGCAGGATGCGGATGACCTCAATCAGCAATTTGGGTGTGATTGCATCGGCCACTTCGCGCAAAGGCAGGTGGGTGGTGGCCAAGGCCACGCGCAGGCCGCCGCCGACCAGCATCATGACGACGCGTTCGGTGCCGCTGTGGTCGGCCAGATATTCGGTGTGGCCGGTAAAGGCAAACCCCGCGTCGTTGATGATGCCCTTGTGCACCGGCGCGGTGACGACAGCGTCATACGACCCGTTCAGGCAGCCGGCAATGGCGGCATCGAGCAGGGCCAGCACGTGGGCGCTGTTGTCGATGTTGAGTACGCCCGGGGTGACGGCGGCGGCGACCGGGATGTGATGCACATGCAGCGCACCCGGCTGATGCGCGGGGATGGTGTCGGTGGTGATGAAGTTGACGTGGACGCCGAGCTGCGATGCACGGGCGCGCAGCACGTCGATATCTCCCACTACCGTCAGACGGCACGGCAGCTCCTGGTGCGACAGCGCAATGCAGAGGTCGGGGCCGACGCCAGCGGGCTCGCCTGCGGTGAGGGCGATCAGGGGCACATTCATGGGCGTGGCTGCGGTCATCAATCGAGGGGCCGCAATTCGACATACGCCGAATCGCGAATCTGCCGCACCCAGTCCTGGAAGGCCTCTTCGGCCTTGCGTTCGCGGATGGCCTGGCGCGCTTGCAGCTTCTGGCGTTCCTGGGTGACGTCCTGTTCGCGGCGTTCCAGCACCTGGATCAAATGCCAGCCAAACGGCGATTGCACCGGCTGGCTGATTTCGCCCGCGGTCAACGCGTTCATCGCCCGTTCAAATTCGGGTACGGTGTCGCCGGGATTGATCCAGCCGAGGTCGCCGCCTTTGGAGGCGCTGCCGTCATCGGAATGCAGGCGTGCGAGTTCGTCGAATTTTACGCCGTTGTCGATGCGCTCCCTGAGCTGCAGCAGGCGGCTCCTGGCATCGGATTCCGAGGTGAGTTCGTTGGTTTTGATCAGGATGTGGCGCGCGTGCGTCTGGGTGACGCTGAGGGTCGCATCTACCCCGCGCTTGTCGTTGAGCTTGAGGATGTGAAAGCCGTTGCTGCTTTTCAGAACCGGGCTGATCTGGCCGGGTTGCAGCGGCTTCAGGGCATCGGCGAACATCGCGGGCATTTTGCCGCTGGCGCGCCAGCCAAAGGCGCCGCCCTGCATGGCGTTGGGTGCGTCGGACGAGCTGGCAGCCAACTGGGCGAAATCGGCGCCCTGGCTGAGCTGGGTGTGAATGTCGTCGGCGCGTGCGCGGCGCGCCTGGATTTGTTCGGGCGAGGCGTTTTCCGGCGTGGTGATCAGGATGTGGGCGAAGTTGTATTCCGTTTCCGCGCCCTGTTGCGCCTTGGTTTGCAGATAACCTTCGATTTCGGCATCGCTGACGGTGACGCGGTTGTCGACGTCGCGTTCGCGGGCGCGGGTGATGAGAATTTCGTTGCGAATGGTGGTACGCATGCTGTCGAGGCTCTGGCCCTCTTTTTCCAGCGCGGCTTGCAGGGCGGGCACATCGACCTTGTTTTGCTCGGCAATGCGCTGAATCGCGCGCTCGACCTGGGCTGGATCGACCCGCACGCCGGTCGTGCGGGCGTGCTGCTGCAAGGCGAGCTCGGTGATCATGCGTTCGAGCAGTTGTTTCTCGAGTACGGCGCGCGGCGGCAGCGGGGTGTTTTGCCGCGACAGGTTGCGCTCCGTCTCGATGTACCGCTTGGTCAGTTCCTGGCGGGTGATGACCTCGTCGTTGACGACCGCGACGATGTGGTTGAGCGGTTCCACTGCGGACGCATGGACGACATGCGTCGACAGCAGCGATGAAGCGGCGATCAGCAGCATCAGCGTCCAGCGCGGAAGCCGCCACTCAGGGCGTTGAATACGTTTCATTGGATGACGTCGGAGAAAGTTCATTGCTAGGGAGGTATCCGGGAACACTTTGTTTGAGAACGTCGAGCGGATTAGAGCCGATTCGCCCCAGTCCGTTCAACTCCAGCTGGATAAAAAACGAATCGGTGGACTGCGCATCCTTGGTGGCCAGACGCTGGACCGCACCGCGCATCTGCCAGCAGCCACCATTGTATTCAAGCCCCACCAGTCCCTCGACCAGCTTGTTGTCATAGTAGGAATAGTTATAGCGAAACATGCCGTACCAGCGCTGGGCCAGCGGCCATTGCGCGGACAGGTCGATCTGCTCGGTGTTGTCAGCAATATAGTTGTAGCCGACGTTCAGCACGCGACCCTGACCGGGACGGTAGGACGCGCTGAGGTTCTGGCGGATGACCGTGCCATTCTGGGTGTCGTACTGCCACCCGCCGCCGACGCGCCAGCTTTGCGTGATCTGCCCACCGGCGGTGATGAGTACGTCAGTGGAATTGCTGGTGCGCGGCGCCACCCCCGGCAGGGTGACTTGCTGCGAGTTGAAGTAGTAGCGCTGGCCCAGCGTGATTTGCAGCCGCTCGAATCCAGTGGAGGCTTCGGTGAAGCGGCTGGTGACCGCAAGCGTCAGCTGGTTGGCATCGTTGATGCGGTCGCCGCCGATGAACTTGTTTTCGGTAAACATCTCGGCATAGCCAAAGTCGAGCTGGGCCGTATCGAACACTGGAATGTTGGTCTGGTCACGGAAGGGCGCGTAGACGTAAAACGCACGCGGTTCGAGGGATTGCTCGTAACCGGTTCCGCCCAGATTGAACGAACGGTCAAAGGCGATGCCACTGTCGAGGCTGAAAATCGGCAGATTGCGCGAGATCTGTTGCTCGGGCACGCTGTCGTCCAGTGCGTAATAGGTGCTGCTCCAGCCGATTTGCGGGGTGAGGTAGCCGAACGAACTGGTGAGTGGCATGCGCAGCGTGGGATAGGCTAGCACCCGGGTGCCCTCGATCAGGCTGGAATGCGAAAACCGGGTGGCTTCGGCCTGCAGATTGAATTCAATGCCGGGGCCAAAGGTATCCGCCATGGTCAGGCGCGCCTGCGGCAGCCGCGCATACGGTTCGACGATGGTGGTGGTTGCGGTCGAGTCCTGCAAGGTCTGGAACGACTGCGCACGCAGTTCGGCGGTCCAGTTGCTGCGATGGGTGCTGAGCCAGAGTTCGCGGTTGAGGTTGCTGACCGAGGTGACGGCAGACTGGTTGGAAAAATCCCGAAAATAATCGTCGTCGGATACGCGGTTGTAGCGCATGCCGATCCGGGTGTTGGGGCTGATGCGGTAGGTGTTGTCGAGCTCCGCGCTCCAGCGCGAATCATCGAGCACCCGGTCGTTCGCCAGATAGTCGAGGCGGTTCACGCCGCCGGCTTTGTTCAGCAGATAACGGAATTCCCCGCCCAGCAGCAGACCGCGTTTGGACAGCAGGCGCGGGTATAGCGTGGCATCGTAATTGGGTGCGAGGTTGAAGTAATACGGCGCCAGCAGATCGACACCGCTGCGCTCGGTGGTGCCGAACGTGGGCGGCAGAACGCCGCTCTTGCGGGCGTCGTTCAGCGGAAAGTCGATCCACGGGGTGTAGAGAATCGGCACCCCCAGAAAACGCAGCGTCGCGCCGTGCGCGGTGCCGACCTGGCGCGACTTGTCGAGGTCGAGCTCGCCTATCTTGAGAAACCAGTCGTCGTTGTCGACCGGGCAGGTCGTGTAGGTAGCGTCGGTGAGGGTGGAGTTGTTCGCGTCGATGAAGTCGATGCGGTCCGCGCTACCGCGCCCCTTTTGCACCGGCAGCGTATAGACCGGCTGGATCAGCTCGCCGCTGTAATCGTTGATGTTGAACTTGAGCGAGTCGCCGCTTACCTGCAGCGTGGGCTGCTCCATCCGCACCTTGCCGCGTGCGTCGACGAAACCCAGTGTGGCGTCGTAGAGCAGCCAGTCAGCAAAGAAACGCTGTTCGGCCTGGCGGGCTTCAACCTGGCCCGTTGCCACGATGACATTGGGGGCGGTCGATTCGATCTGGTCGGCTGTGACGAACAGCGGCGCTTCTGCGCCCGCAGCCGCTGAGTCCGATAGTTCGGCATCTTTTTTCAGCGCGAGATCGTCCGCCACCGCAGAACACGCAGTGAACAGCAATACAGCACAAGCCAGGCCGGGCAGGAAGGACAACGAGGTAAAATCCGTCAGTGGGTTGATTGAATACAGCGTTAATTTGAAACCAGCGTTATCGTTATTTGGAGCCGTAAGTACAGTGGAACGTTTGCAAGCATTACAGCGTTGGGCCGCCCAACAATTGGGGTCGGATGCACTCGACATTGCCCCCGCGTCGGCGGATGCCAGCTTTCGCCGCTATTTTCGCGTCGCTTCAAATCAAGGCGGCGCCAAAGGCCGCGATTATATCGTGATGGACGCCCCGCCGGCGCACGAGGACTGCCGCCCGTTCATCGCCGTGGCGAAACTGTTCGGCGACACCGGCGTGCATGTGCCGCAAGTTTTGGCCGCCGATCTGGAACAGGGCTTTTTGCTGCTGACCGATCTGGGCAGCACCACCTATCTGTCGGCGCTGAATGAGCCTGCCCTCAATCAAAGCGTGGCACGCGAGCTGTACCTGGCTTCCAACGACGCGCTCATCCGCATCCAGCAAGCCAGCCGCCCCGGCGTATTGCCCGAATACGACCGTGCGCTGCTCACCCGTGAGTTGATGCTGTTTCCCGAGTGGTATGTAGCGAAGCACCTCGGCGTGACCCTGAGCGACGAGCAGACGGCCACCCTCCATAGCGTGTTCGAGCGCCTGCTCGTCAATAACCTCGCCCAGCCGCAGGTGTATGTGCATCGCGACTGGCACTCACGCAACCTGATGGTGAGCGACCCCAACCCCGGCATCCTCGACTTTCAGGACGCGGTATATGGCCCCATTACCTACGACCTCGCCTCGATCTACCGCGATGCGTATATCCAGTGGGACGAGGAGCATCAGCTTGACTGGGTGATCCGCTACTGGGAAAAGGCGCGCGCCGCCGGTTTGCCGGTGCGCGAGGATTTTGGCAACTTCTGGCGTGACTTCGAATGGATGGGGGCGCAGCGCCACATCAAGGTGCTGGGGATTTTTGCGCGGCTGTATCACCGGGATGGCAAGGATGGGTATTTGAAGGATATGCCATTGGTGATGTCTTATCTGCGCAAGGTGTGCGAGCGGTACATTGAGTTGAAGCCGATGTTTTATTTGCTGGATGCGTTGGAGGGGAAGTAGCCGCAGGTGGGGTGGTTATTCTGCGGGGGCAGGCGGTAAGCACGTGGCTTCCCCCTTTAGAAAAGGGGGATTGATGGGGGATTTGAACTGAGGAAGCTGCTTGGCTACGGCTGCTTGGCCGGGGGTAGCCCGGCGGCTAGTCACTTTTCTTGTCTCGCCAAGAAAAGTAACCAAAAGAAGGCGACCCCGACATCCCCGAATTCCCGGAAATTGAGCCTGCCGGGTGGGCGGCAAAGAACTCGCCCCGCTTTTGCTGTTTTAATTTGGTTTTTGTGAGCGGGGCTTCAGACACCTTTGCCGCTGATCTACCCGGCAGGCTCAATTTTCGGCGGGGCTGAGAGGGGGAGAAGGTCAAAACCAGGACGGTGATGACGGGACGATTGTAGTTACTATTTGGGTTTCACAAACACAGAATATTGCATTGCGCCTGCTGCTAATGCGTCACACGGGCTGAAAAAACAAGGATGCTAAAAAAGGGGACGAACATGAAGCAGTTAATAAATGTAGCAACCACAATTGCGCTTATTGTTTTTTTGTCCGGCTGCGGCCAGAGTTCAACTTCTGAAACTGATGTCAATTTGACTAATGCAAATAAGAAAATTCAAGCGCTACAAGAAAAGGTTGGTGCTTTAGAGGCGAAAGTTTCAATGTTGGATTTGTTAAGTAACATTGATGGCGTTGCATTTTTAACGCCAGGTGATCAGGGGTATTCAGTTGTTAAAAGTGATATTGGATATTTGACGGTCGCATTGGAGGATATCAAGCCATATGCGAATGGCAGCAGAGTGATGCTTAAATTCGGGAATGCAACGTCGGCCACAATTGACGGACTAAATGCCCAGCTTGAGTGGGGCTCCGTTGGTGAAGATGGAGTACCTATTAATGAAAAAGCAAAGACGAGAGCGGTGAAGTTTAATGAAGTTTTCCGTGATGGAGCTTGGACGCCCGCAAATGTAGTGCTTGAGGGGGTCCCTCCTGCGGAGTTGGGATTTGTTAGGGTGCGGCAGATTGGACACTCTGGCATTCGGCTCAGTAAGTAATGTGGTTCTAGGACGCACTGTGTAGGGCGTCAATAAGCGAAGCGCATTGCGCCGGATGCGCGTCCCAATAAAAGCGCTCAAACCGTCCCGTCACCACCGCACTGGTTTTGACTTCCCTCCCCTTTCAGCCCCGCCGAAAACCGAGCCTGCCGGGTGGATCAGCGGCAAAGGTGTCTGAAGCCCCGCTCACAAAAACCAAATTAAAATGGCGAATGCGGGGCGAGTTCTTTGCCGCCCACCCGGCAGGCTCGGTTTTCGGGAATTCGGGGATGTCGGGGTCGCCTTCTTTTGGTTACTTTTCTTGGCGAGACAAGAAAAGTGACTAGCCGCCGGGCTACCCCCGGCCAACGAGCCTCAGAATGGATGCGGTGCAATGCGCTTCGCTTATTGCGCCCTCCTGGAATTGAGAACCCAACAACCGCAACGAGCTTTTCGTTTTGAATAACGTACAAACCAAAACTGCAATGATCCTCGCCGCCGGACGTGGCGAGCGCATGCGCCCACTCACCGACCACACGCCCAAGCCGCTTTTGCAAGTCGGCGGCAAGCCGCTCATCGTCTGGCATATCGAGCGCCTGTGTGCAGCAGGCTTTTCGCATATCGTCATCAACCACGCCCATCTCGGTCAGAAGATCGAGGACGCGCTGGGGAACGGTGCGGCGCTCGGCGTGTCAATTGACTATTCGCGCGAAGTCAGCGCGCTGGAAACGGCTGGCGGCATTGCCACCGCGTTGCCGCTGATCGATGCCGAGGTTTTTACTGTAGTCAATGGCGACATCTATTGTGAATACGATTTCAGCTGCCTTGCCGAGCCGATGGTGCGACTGGGAGCGGGGCACGACCAGGCGCATCTGGTGCTGGTCGATAATCCGCCGCATCACCCGAATGGCGATTTTGTGCTTGATGGCGCCCGCGTGACGGCCTCACTGCTTACCGCTCCCTGCTCACCGCTCACCTTTTCGGGTATCGGCGTCTATCACCGTGCGCTGTTCGCCCACACCCCAGCGGGCGAAAAAGCACCGCTCGCGCCGCTGCTGCGGGAGGCCATCGACGCCGGGCGGATCAGTGGCGAACATTTTGGCGGGCGCTGGGTTGATGTCGGAACGCCGGCCCGCCTCGCCGCCCTGGACGAAGAACTGAGACAACACCATGCAGCCTGATTCCGCAATTTACCGCGCCCGCCGCCAGCGGGTTCTGGACGAGATGGGCGAGGGGGTGATGGTCATCGCCACCGCGCCGGAGGTGCCGCGCAACCGCGACACTCACTATCCCTATCGGCACGACAGCTACTTCTACTGGCTGACCGGCTTCAACGAGCCGGAGGCGGTGGTGGTGTTGGTGGGCGGCAAAGCGCCGCGCCACATTCTGTTCTGCCGCGAGCGTAACGAAGAGCGGGAGATCTGGGACGGTTTCCGTTATGGGCCGGAAGCGGCCCGCGAGACTTTCGCCTTCGACGACGCCTTCACCTACGACGTGCTGGATGCGGAGTTGCCGAAGCTGCTGGAAAACCAGCCGGCTCTTGCCTACATCATCGGCCGCGACATGGCGTGGGACACGCAGATGATGGGCTGGCTCAACACGGTGCGCGGCAAGGCGCGCGGCGGCGTGCATGCGCCCAACCGCCTGATCGACGCGCGCGTCTGGCTGGACGAGATGCGCTTGGTCAAGGATGGTCATGAACTTGCCCTGATGCGCCGCGCCGCCGAAATCTCCACCGGCGCGCATCGCATCGCCATGCGCGCGACCCGGCCGGGCCGTTACGAATACGAGGTCGAGGCGGAAATGCTGTGCGCCTTCCGTAGCGGCGGCGCCGAGGCACCGGCCTATACCTCCATCGTCGCCAGCGGCGCCAATGCCTGCGTGCTGCATTACGTATTCAACAACCAGCCGCTGCGCGATGGCGACCTGCTGCTGATCGACGCCGCGGCCGAGTTCGGCAGCTATGCGGCCGACATCACCCGCACCTTTCCGGTGAGCGGCCGCTTCTCGGCGGCGCAGAAAGATGCCTATGAATTGGTGCTGGCCGCGCAGGCGGCGGCGATCGGCACGGTGCGTCCGGGCAACCACTGGAACGCCCCGCATGACGCGGCGGTGCGCGTGCTGACGCAGGGTATGGTCGACCTCGGCCTGCTGCACGGCGAGGTCGACGGTTTGCTCGAATCGGAAGCCTACAAGCGTTTTTATATGCACCGCACTGGCCATTGGCTGGGCATGGACGTGCACGATGCCGGTGAATACAAGCTGCATGGCGAATGGCGCGCGCTGGTGCCGGGCATGACGCTGACGGTCGAGCCGGGCTTGTACATCCGTCCGGCGGACGACGTACCCGAGGCCTTTTGGAATATCGGCATTCGCATCGAGGACGACGTGGCGGTGACCGAAACCGGCTGCGAGGTGCTGACCACGCCGCCGAAAACCGTGGCGGAAATCGAAGACTGGATGCGCGGTGAATAACGCCGTGCCCAATGAAGACAGCGCGGTGCCTGACGTGATCATCGTCGGCGCCGGGCCGGTCGGTGCGGTGTGCGCACTGGCGCTGCAGCAGCAGGGGATCGCTGCCCGTGTGCTGGAGGCGCAACCCGCAGACGCGCGTGCCGACAGCCGCACGTTGGCGTTGTCGTATGGCTCGCAGTTGATCCTCGAGCGGCTCGGCGTGTGGAGCCGGCTGCAAGGCGTGACGCCGATTACCCGCATCCATATTTCGCAGCGCGGCGCGCTTGGGGTGGCGCGGCTGTCGGCAAAAGACGTGAAGGTGCCGGCGCTGGGCTATGTGCTGCCTTACGCCACGCTGACCGCCGCATTGAAGCAGGCGCTGGCCGAGGCAAAGATTACGGTCGAATACGGCATGGCCGTCGCCCGTATTGAGTCGGCTGTCGCAACCGCGACGCTGCATACCGGCGATGGCCGCAGCCTCACTGCGCCGCTGGTGGTCGTGGCCGACGGCGGGCGCGGTGACGATGCACCCGAACCCAAACTGCAACGCGACTACGAACAGATGGCCGTGGTGTGCGAAGTGCAAACCGAACTGCCGCACGCGAATCAGGCCTACGAACGCTTTACCCCGGAAGGCCCGGCGGCCCTGCTGCCGAAAGGCGATCGCTACGCGCTGGTATGGACGGCCAGCAATGCCGACGCCGAACGCATTGCTGCGCTGGCTGACGACGCGTTTCTGGCGGCGCTGTATCGCCATTTTGGCGGACGCCAGGGACTGTTTGTCGCTGCCAGCCCGCGCAAAACCTTCCCGCTGAAACTGGCGTATGTCGGCAGCACCGCCGCCGACCGCGTGGTGCGCATTGGCAACGCCGCGCAGACCTTGCATCCGGTATCGGGACAGGGCTTCAACATCGGTCTGCGCGACGCCTGGGAACTGGCGAGCTTGTGCGGCGATACCGCTGCGGAAACGCTGGGCAGCGCCGCCATGCTGAATGCGTATGCGCGCGGTCGCCGCGTCGATGTGCTGGGTGGCGTCGGCTTCACCGACTTTCTGGTGCGGGTGTTTTCCAATGACATCGCGCCGGTTCGCCACGCGCGTGGCTTGGGCCTACTGGCGCTGGAAATGTGTCCGCCGCTGAAAAATTTTGTCGCGCGGCGAATGATCTTCGGGGCGCGCGGATGAGCGGCGAACGTTATCAAGTGGTGATCGTCGGCGCCGGCCTGGTGGGCGCAGCGGCCGCGCTGGCGCTAGGGCGGCAGGGCTTGCGCGTCGCGCTGGTCGAGCGCCAGCTTCCCCACGTCCCCGATGAAATATGGGACACCCGCATCTACGCCATCAGCCCCGCCAGCCAGCGCTTTCTCGAGCGCCTCGGCGCCTGGCAGCGCATGGATGCCAAGCGCATCCAGTCGGTGTTTCGCATGGATGTGGCGGGCGACACTTCGGGCGCGATCCGGCTCGATGCCTATGAGGCGGGCGTGTCGCATCTGGCCACCATCGTCGAGAGCGGGCGGCTGCAGCATGCGCTGTGGCAAGCCTTGCAGGCTGACGGCAATGTGGCCTTGTATTGCCCGGCGGCGATTGCTTCCATCGAACGGGCGGAGCCGCGCACGCGGCTGACGCTGGCCGATGGCACGCTGCTGGAAACCGAACTGCTGGTCGGCGCCGATGGCGCGGCGTCGCGCATCCGCGAATGGGCCGGGCTGGGATCGACGCTGACGCCCTATGGCCAGAGCGGCGTGGTGGCGAATTTCGAATGCGAGCGTCCGCATCGCGGCACCGCATTCCAGTGGTTTTTCGACCGCGATATTCTGGCCTGGCTGCCACTGGGCGGAACAACCGGGAACCAGTTGTCGATGGTCTGGTCAACTCCCACGGCGCAGGCAGACGAACTGGTTGCCCTGGATGCCGACGCGCTGGCAGACCGGGCGCGGGCGGCAGGCCACGATACCCTGGGTCGCATGCGCTTGCTTACGCCAGCCGCTGTGTTTCCGCTGCGGCTGAATCGGGTGGCGGCGGTCGTCGCACCCGGCGTTGCCTTGATTGGCGATGCGGCGCATGGCGTGCATCCGTTGTCGGGGCAGGGCGTGAATCTGGGGTTTGGCGACGCCGAAGCGCTGGTTGAGGTGCTGACCCAAAACCGCAAAAACCATTGCGGCGATCTGCGCGTGTTGCAACGCTATGCGCGTGAACGCGCCGAGCCGGTGCAACGGATGCAGGCGCTCACTCATGGCCTGCACCATCTGTTTGCCAGCGAACACGCTGGCTGGT
>JAABQE010000087.1 GCA_011391655.1 Hydrogenophilales bacterium | reverse complement strand
ATCAACCAGAAAGTGAAAAATCTCACCATCCAGAAGCTGCCCAAACCCCTGGGCGTGGTGGTCACCGATCTGCAAAGCGGCGAGATGGTGCTGTTTCGCCGGGGTGACACCGGCACCGCAGTGCGCGCCTCCAGCGCCGTGCCGGGCATGTTCCAGCCGGTTGCGATCAGCGGCCGCGATTATGTCGATGGCGGCCTGACTTCGCCGGTACCGGCCCAGTCGGCGCGCGCCATGGGGGCCGATTTCGTCATCGCCGTGGACATCTCCAACGTCAGCCGCCACGACAGGCTCACTGGCACCCTCGATGTGCTGCTGCAGACCTTCGCCATCATGGGCCATGCCATCAGCCGCCATGAACTGGAGGATGCCGATGTCGTGATCCGCCCGAAGACGGCAGCGGTGAGCAGCACTGATTTCGAAGGTCGGCATCTGGCCATCCTCGAGGGCGAGAAGGCCGCCGCCGCCATCATGCCGGAGCTGAAGGCCCGGCTCGCCAGGGCGCGGGCGCAGGCAAAGTAGCCGGCGGCATTCTGCTCATGCCTGCCACACTCCGTACCCTGCTTCACGGAAATCAATCGCCAGCTCCACTTCCAGATCGCGCGCCTGGTCATACGACAGCGGGTTATAGAGTTCGTACAGCTCGGGAACCAAGCGCAGGCCGAATGCCTTGACGAAGCGGTTGGACTGAATGCCTGCCTTGTGTTTATCGAAGCGCACGTCGGGGTCCAGCCCTGTCATGCCGACGTAAATACACGGCTTGCCCGTGATGTAACCGGGGTTGGCTTTCTTGAAGCGGCCTTCGTATAGAACGTCTTTCGACAGTTCAATTACATAGACGTGATAGTGGTCGCGGCGTCCCATCGTCGCTTGGCTTTACGTGGCTGAAGCGTCAGCCTCACGGAAGGTGTTCTTGCCCTCACGTTTCGCCGCGTAAAGCGCCGCGTCTGCCCGCTTCAGCAATTCGTCGAGGGATTCCTTGCCGGCGCAGCACATGGCGATTCCCACCGACGCGCCGATTCGGGCGGTGCCCCCACCACTCAGCAGGATCGGTTGACACAGACTCTCCACCACGCGGCTTGCAACTTCACGCGCCGCTGCCGTATCGTCGACCTGGCCCAGCACGATGACGAACTCGTCACCGCCAAAACGGGCGACCACATCCGACTCGCGCAACAGCTGCTTCATCCGTTCCGCCGAGGTGACGATCACTTCGTCGCCCGCCGCGTGTCCGAAACGGTCATTGACCGCCTTGAAATCGTCCAGATCGACCGCCAGCACCGCCATCTGTTTCTCTGAGCGCTTGGCACCGGCGATCAGATGCCTTTCGTTTTCGTGCACGAAGCGCCGGTTGGCCAGGCCCGTCAGCGGGTCGCGCAGACTGAGCTGACGGATCGTCTGCTCGGCATGGATGCCTGCTGCGATCAGGCGAATGGATTCCCGGTACAGCCCGAGCAGGGCCAGCCCCATCCACAGTCCGGCCATGCCCAGCAGCGCCAGCGACAGGTTCTGGCCTTGAACCCGTTCTTTTTCGCGCGTTTCCAGCTGGTTCAGCTCTTCCCGCCCGGTCTCGATCAGAATGCGGTGGATCTGCTCGATGGCGGACTTGTCGAACCCGCCCAGTTCCCGTTCTGGTGGCGTGGCCGAGGCATAGATACTGGCCTGTGCGCCTTGCTGCAGTGCGTTGAACCCGGTCTCCAGTGCCGATTGCAGTGCCGGCAGCGGCGCCAGACGGACAGCTTGGGCACCGTCAGCCCCGATCAGTACGATCAGTTGCCCGGCACTGGGACACGGCGACTGGCGACAGATCAGGCTGGGGTCAAGGTCGGCGGGATCGTGCGACTCGGCGTATTTGCGAACCGCCTCGTCGAGATTGAGCAGGTACGAGCGCAGCGAGTCAATGTAGATGATCACCTGCCGTGTGTGATCCACTGAACGCACCGCTTCTGCCGAGCGTTGATGCTGGATGGCAATCATGACGAACAGAATCGCGATGATGAGCGCGAAGATCAGCAGACCCGTGCGGAGCACCCGCTTGAAACCGGCAAAGACCGATCCATTGGTTGCGGCTTGCTGCCGACGCGCGCCAAAAATGGTGCCAAAAAAAGCGCCAAAAACCCTGTCGCGTACGGCGACGAGTCGAGCCATGAAGGCATTCTTGAATAGGTGCATGAGTAAAAAATAGCCCGATGATTTTTGCCATATGGGGGCGGATAGGGCAAACGACAACATGCTGAAAGGTGCGGCATATGAACTGGATTGTGCACCCAATCAACAGGCTTAATGACATTGTAAATGGCGTGACGGTCAGGCCGGTTGTCCAGGCTGAATGGCTTTACCGGGTTGGCGTTCGTCGCCCCGGGCCAGCAGGGCGTACAGCATCTGTCTCATCAATAAAAAACCCGCCATAAAAGTGGCGGGCGGGAAGGGGCGTGCTTGACTGCGGTCGGCTGACGGGTGGTCCCATTCATTCCGTATTCAACTGGGCAATTGCTCGCACCAGCGATCAATGCCGTCGCAGCGAATGGGCATGACCCAATGACTATTCAGCGTGGTGCAATCACACCCCGTTCATCGGACAGCATGATTTCCACCCGACGGTTCAGTTGACGGCCGGATGCCGTGTCGTTGCTGGCAACGGCATACGCTTCGCCATAGCCTTTGGTGCTGACGCGATCACGGCCGACACCCATGCCGGTCAGGGCCATGCTGACCGCATTGGCGCGCTGTTCGGATAGCACCTGGTTGCTGCTGTCGCTGCCGCGGCTGTCGGTGAAGCCTTCAATCAACACCGTGCGTTGCGGATAGCGCTTGAGAAACTCGGCGAGCTTTTGCACATTGCGTGCACCGCCGGATTTAAGCTGGGCCTGGTTGGTGTCAAACAGCACATCCCCCAACGTGATGACCATGCCACGCGGTGTTTTCTTGGCATTCAACTCGTCCATCTGCGCCTGCATCGCTTCCAGGCTGGCCTGATCCTGCGCCGCGCTGGCTTGCGCCGCGGCTGCCTGCTGACGGGCCAGATTGGCTTCGGCGGTTTTCTGCTCGAGACTCAGTTCGGCTATCGCCGCTTGCTGATGGGCTTGATCGGCTTCGTTGGTGCGCGCCTGCAGTTGCAGCTTGCTACGTTCCGCAGTGGCGTTGCTGACTGCCAATTCGGCATTTTTGCGTTGCGCGATTTCCTGTGTGAGTGCGATTTTTTGCTTGGCCACGTAAGCCAGGCTTTCTACCACCTCGGCATCTTCACGCGAAGCTTGGGCGGCATTCGCACGGTCGAGCGCCTCACCCGCATCCTTGAGTTGCAGGGGTGCGAGCGTGACGACTTGCGGGTTGGCCTGTGCCTTGCTGTAATCCACGCGGGCATTATCCAGCGTTGTGCTTTGGGGCATCGTGCTGCAGCCAGACATAACGGCCACACCGATCAGGCTCAGGGCGAAGAAATGATTTTTTTTCATGGTTTGTGCTTTCAGGATTATTGGGTTTTACGGTTGATTTCTTCGCGCAGCACACGGCT
>JAABQE010000086.1 GCA_011391655.1 Hydrogenophilales bacterium | reverse complement strand
GGGCGATGTAGTCGTCCAGTTCGGCGGTCAGGGTTTCGTCCACCAGGCGCACGCTCAGGTCGTGGGCGGACTGATACATCATCACCCCCATGACCAGGGCGAGCAGCGCGCCAAAAGCCGCGAAGTAGAGGGCGATGCGCGCGCGCAGGCTATGCAGACGGAACATCCGGTGCCTTCAGCTGATAGCCGACGCCGCGCACGGTATGCAGCAGCGGCGGCAGGTCGGCGGGGTCGATGGCTGCGCGCAGGGTGTGCATGTGCACGCGCAGGGAATCGGAATCGGGCGGCGAATCGCCCCAGGCGGCCTGTTCGATTTCGCGCCGCCATACCACATTGGGCGAGCGCTTCATCAGCAGTTCCAGGATGCGCATCGGCAGCATGGGCAGGCTGAGGGTGCGGCTGGCGCGCTGCACGGCGCGGGTGCCGAGGTCGAACACCAGATCAGCCACCTGCAGCCGGTTCAGGCGTTCGCCGCTTTTGGCACGCCGCACCAGGGCGGCGAGGCGCAGTTCTAGTTCGCGCAGTTCAAATGGCTTGGTCAGGTAATCATCGGCGCCTTCGCCGAAACCGGCGATTTTATCGTCCAGTGTGGCGCGCGCGGTCAGCATCAGCACCGGCGTCGCGGACTGCGCGTCCTGGCGCAGGCGGCGGCACAGGGTGAGGCCGTCGATGCCGGGCAGCATCAGGTCGAGCACGATGACATCGTGGGGCTGGGTCACCGCCAGATGCAGGCCGGTGACGCCATCCATGGCCACATCCACCTGATGACCATGGCTCTCCAGAAAGTCGGCGATGTTTGCTGCCAGGTCTGCGCTGTCTTCCACGACCAGAACGGAAAAAACGGTGCGGTCGCTCATGGCAGGCTGGGCGTAGGGGAGAAAGACATGCAAGCGTTTTAACACTGCGTCGCCGTCGACGTCCAGTCGGGGCGGACCAGAAGCACGCTGTCCCGGCGCCTTCCCTTCATTCCGGGCGCGGAGGACGCACCAGCGGCAACACGTGTGCATCCTGAAGCGGCAGGTCGCGCTCGGCGAGTACCTGGAGTGCCTTGAGAAATTCGCCCGGCAGTCGCTTCATGGTTTCTGCGGCTTGTGGCGTGTAATGCACCAACTCGAACGGAACAGGTTCGTCGAGCGCACTGCGGACCTGTGGACGGAAATGCTGCCAAGCCAACTCGACCCAGGCTTTGTTCTGGCTGTCGACAAAAATGAATTCTTCGGCATCCAGTACCGCCATGTATTGCAGGCTGCGGATCGGCACAAACAGGCATTGGCCGGCGCGCGCCAGCAGAGTGTGCGCAAGGTTGTAGGTGGCGGCGGGAAGAAAGTCCGGCAGCCGCGCAATTTCCCGTTCACGATAAAAGCGTTCTTCCATGACGTAAAAATAGCAGTCCTTCGGCCTCCGAGAGAAGCAGTTTTTTGTGCAAAAGGTTTGGGTGCGCTGTCTGTCCAAACGGAAAACGCCGGCCCTTGAGGCAAAATAGGCACGTATTGATTTTTACAGCGACTGCCATGACCCCTCTCCACACCGCGCCCGCCCCGGGCCTGATTTTCGACACCCATCTGGAACATTTCGAACGCGACGTGATCGAGGCCTCGCACGTGCAGCCGATCCTGGTTGATTTCTGGGCTGACTGGTGCCCGCCCTGCCGCGCGCTGACGCCGGTGCTGGAACGCGTGATCGCGCATCACGCCGGCAAGCTCCATCTGGCCAAGGTCGAGGTGGACGAGGGCGCGAACATGAAGCTGGCCGGGCGCTATGAACTGCGTGGTTTTCCCACCGTGCTGCTGTTCGTCAAGGGCGAAATTGTCGGGCGCTTTTCCAGCGCCAAGCCGGAGCATTGGGTGAACGAATTCATCGCCGAGCACACCGATATTGGATAGGCCCTTGCTGGTGCTCGACACCAATGTGGTGCTCGATTTTCTGCATTTCGACGACCCCGCCACGCGCCCCCTGTTGCGGGCGCTGGAAACGGGGCGGGCGCGGTGCGCGGTGACGGAGGCCACCTTTGGCGAGTGGCAGCGCGTGCTGGGATACCCAGAATTTGCACTGGATGCGACGCAGCAGGCCGCGCTGGCCGGGCGTTACCGCGAGTTGTCCACGCTGGTCGCGATGGATGCGGTGGTCATCGGTCTGCCCCACAAGGGGACTCCGATCCACTACGGGCTAAAGCCCGTGTGGAGTCGTATGCCACGCTGCAGCGATCCCGATGACCAGAAGTTCATCGAGCTGGCGGCGGCAAGCGGCGCGCAGGCGCTGGTCAGCAAGGATTGCGCGGTGTTGAAATTGCGCCGGCGCTGTGCGCCATGGTTCCGGGTAATGACCCCTGCCGAAGCGGCGGGCTGGCTGGACACCGCGCTGTTCTGAGTTTTATAGGTTGCCGGGCTCGAAGCTGCGCCGCGCCGCTTCGCTGACCGCCAGCACCGCCGGATGACTCAGCCGCCGTTCAACCGAAATGGCGAAGAAGCGTTCGCGGATATCCTGCGTCCGCCCCAGTTCGATCACCTGAAACTGTTTCATCACCTCGCGCGCCGTCGTCAGCGGCACCGGGAACACGCCCGCACCCGCCTGGCCGAAAGCGCTCATCAGCGCGCTGTCGTCGAATTCACCGACGATACGGGGCACGACGGCTTTCTTTTCCAGCCAGCGCAATAGCGGCACACGCAAGGCGCTGTCCTCGCCGGGGATCAACAACGGCGCGCTGTCGAGGCACGCCGGAAAGTCGCCGAGCAGTGTCTGGGCAACGCGCTTGGCGGCGAGGAAGGCGATGCCGCACTCGCCGAGCGGGTGGCTATACCCCTTGATATCCATGTTGGACGGCAACGGCCGGTCGGCCAGCACCATGTCGAGCCGGTGGATCGAGAGCTCGGCTGCGAGTTGCTCCAGCCGGTCTTCCTTGCACACCAGCTTGACCGGTTCGGCCAGGGTGAGCGCCGGTGCCAGCAGTTGATAGGCAATGGCCTTCGGCACGGCATCGGCGATGCCAACGCGGAACGGATGCACCGGCGCGGCGTCGCGGTTCTGCAGGGCTTCTTCGAGTTCGGCACCGACGTGAAAGATGTCGTCGGCATAGGTCAGCGCGGTGCGGCCGGCGTCGGTCAGTTCGAGCCGGCGTCCGCTGCGGCGGAACAACGCCACACCCAGACGAGTCTCAAACGCGCTAATCTGACCCGATAAGGTTTGCGGCGTCAGATGCAGCTTGTCCGCCGCGCGGTTAATCGCGCCAGCTTTGGCGACGGTACGGAAGTAATGCAGGTGTTTGTAGTTCAGCATGGAGATCCTCGATCAAACCCGATCCATCTCGATTCGAGAAAACCGAACAATAGCAGTATAAAAATCGAATTTTATTGTTGATTGGCGATCTGTATCCTGTCGCCTGTTCATACAAGGCTTTGTCCCTTATTCAAGGAGAACATCATGAAACGTATTTTCCTGTTCCTCGCCACCAACATGGCCATCGTGCTGGTGCTGTCGCTCACCATGCGCATTCTCGGCGTCGAGCCCTATCTCA
>JAABQE010000085.1 GCA_011391655.1 Hydrogenophilales bacterium | reverse complement strand
AATTCGCCACCTTTACCCGCAGCGACCGCCTGCTGTGGCTGACGGGTACCACCCGGCTGGGCTACGCCGATGGACGCGTGACGCTCGACGGCGAACTGCGTGCCGACAAGGCGCGATTTGAAACACAGGAAGCGAGCCGTCCGCAATTGTCAGACGACGTGGTGGTGGTCGGGCAGCCGCCGCGTTCTGAAGCCATCACCCGGCGCACCCCGCTGGATCTGAACCTGACGTTTGATCTGGGCGAGGATTTCCTGTTCAAGGGCGCCGGGCTGGACGTCCGTCTCGGCGGAAAAATCCGCGTGTTCACCCTCAACGAGGTCTTGCGCGGCGAAGGCAGCATCCAGGTGGTCTATGGACGCTACTCGGTTTATGGACAAAAGCTGGACATCGAACGTGGCGTCCTTAGCTTTGGCGGTCCGCTTAACAATCCCAGCCTCGACATTCTTGCTGTACGCAAGACGGGCGACGTCACCGCGGGCGTCAGGGTCAGCGGCACAGTCGAGCGCCCGCTGGCGAAGCTGTATTCCGACCCCGTCATGTCCGATACCGAAATCCTCTCATGGATGGTGTTCGGACATGGACTGGACAGGGGAGACAGCGACCAGTTCGGTATGCTGCAGCTCATGGCCGGTGCCCTGTTAAGCCAGACCGAATCCGCCAGCCTGCAGGGCAAACTGGCCGAAGCGCTGGCGATTGACAGCTTTGAAGTGCGGGGCGGTGAAAACGCCGAAGATATATCGACCACGGTGGTGAGCGTGGGCAAACGCATCAATTCCCGGCTGATGATGAGTTATGAGCAAAGCCTGGATGGCCTGCAGCAGATCGTTAAAGCGGTTTATCAGTTCTCGCCCAAAATCCGGGTGGAAGCGACGACGGGTTCAAGCACCGGCTTGGACGTGTTTTACACGCTGGAGTATGACTGAGCCGGAAAGCTGGGTATGAGCCTGGCTTCGCAGCAGACACCCGCTCCGGCTCCTCATCAACTCCATTCGACTGTGCGATCCAGGCTGATTCGGGCGAGGGCCGGTGGTAGAATCGAACGCATGTTTGACGCCTGCTTTTTCACCATGAGTTTCCTGCGTATTTCGCCTATCCAACCCGGAGGCGGCAGTTGATGCGCATCCTGCTTTCCAATGACGATGGCTATTTTGCGCCGGGGCTGGCTGCCCTGGCCGATGCGCTGCGTGAGCTGGCTGACATTACCGTGGTGGCGCCCGAGCGCGATCGCAGCGGTGCATCCAATTCGCTGACGCTGGACCGGCCGTTGCTGCTGCGGCAGGCGCCGAGCAGTTTTTACTACGTCAATGGCACGCCGACCGATTGCGTGCATCTGGCGGTCACCGGCATGCTGGATCACCTGCCCGACATGGTGATTTCCGGCATCAACCACGGTGCCAACATGGGCGACGACACCATTTATTCCGGCACGGTCGCTGCTGCCACCGAAGGCTACCTGCTGGGGATTCCGGCAATCGCGGTGTCGCTCGCCAGTCACAATGCCCAGCATTTCGCGACTGCCGCGCGGGTGGTGGCCGATCTGGTGCGGCGCATCCAGGCGCAGCCGCCCACCGAACCGATGCTGCTCAACGTCAACGTGCCGGATTGCGCCTGGGATGAGCTGGACGGCTTCAGCGTCACCCGGCTGGGCAAGCGTCACAAGGCCGAGTCGGTGGTCAAAACCACCAACCCGCGCGGCCAGACCGTTTACTGGGTGGGCGCTGCAGGCGCGGCAGCCGATGCGGGCGAGGGTACCGATTTCTTCGCGGTGGCCAACGGCCAGGTGTCGATCACTCCGCTGCAAATGGATTTGACCCGTTTCAGCCAGATGGACAGCGTAAACGCATGGCTGAAACCCTGAACCCCCGTACCGGTATCGGCATGACCTCGGCGCGGACGCGCGGCCGCATGCTCGAGCGCCTGCGCGAACTGGGCATCAAGGACGAAATGGTGCTGTCGGCAATGGGCGAGGTGCCCCGGCATCTGTTCGTGGATCAGGCGCTGGAGTCGCGCGCTTATGAAGATACGGCGCTGCCGATCGGGTTTGGGCAGACGATTTCCAATCCCCACATCGTGGCGCGCATGGCCGAGCTGGCCCGGCATGGCGAAGCCGGTCAGGGCCGTCAACTCGGCCGGGTACTGGAAATCGGCCTCGGCTGCGGTTATCAGGCCGCCGTTCTGGGCAAGCTGGCGCGTGAAGTGGTGTCGATGGAACGCATCGCTGCGCTGGTCGGCAAAACCCGCGTGCGCCTGCGCGAATTGCGGGTCAACAACGTCAAGCCGAAACATGGCGACGGCATGCACGGCGCCAGGGATTTCGCGCCGTTTGATGCGATTGTCATCGCGGCGGCCTTCGCCGAAGTTCCGCCCGCGCTGTTGCAGCAGCTTGCCGACGGTGCCCGGCTGGTGATGCCGCTTGGCAACGTGACCCAGACTTTATGTGTGGTGGAACGGCAGGGCGATACCTACACCGAACACCTGCTCGAAGGGGTGAAGTTCGTGCCCCTGCTGCCGGGCGTGGCTTAGTAAAGATGGCTGCCGGAGTCACGTGGGCATGACGGGCTTGATCGGGATGGCAGGCAGGATGCGTGGCATTGGGCTGCTTGCAATCGCGCTGGCACTCAGCGCCTGCTCGTCGACCGGCTCAGCGCCGGTGACTGACCGGACGTCGGGGCGCAGCACGCCACCGTCTGCTGGCAAGCCTGCGCGCCCAACCACCGCGCAAATCATCCCGTCCACCAATGGCCTGCATACGGTGCAGCGCGGCGATACCCTGTACGCCATCGCGTTTGCCAACAGTCTGGATTACCGCGAAGTCGCACGCTGGAACCGGATTGAATCGGTTGACCGGATTTTGGTCGGCCAGGTGCTGCGGCTGACGCCGCCGCCGGGCGCGGTGGAAATCCAGCCGCTTGAGGAGGTGACGCCACCGAGTGCAAGCCCGTTGGCCGAAGCGCCCCTGTTGTCCACCCCCCAGGCCGTATTGCTGCCCTATAGCGAGGCCAACTGGGCACAGGTGTCGAGTGCGACGGCCGTGGCCGCTGCGAAGCCGCTTGTGGCCAAGCCCGTTGCGCCCGCACCGGCTACGCCATCGGTGACCTCTCCTGTCGTGGCGCCACCCAGCCCTAGCGCGTCAGTTGCCAGCTGGCAGTGGCCGACTGAAGGCACGCTGATTGGACGCTTTGGCGCAGCGGGCGGCAAGGGCATCGATATCGTCGGGCAGCGCAACGCGCCGATCAAGGCGGTTGCGCCAGGAAAAGTGGTGTACAGCGGCAGTGGCCTGCGCGGCTACGGCCATCTGTTGATCGTCAAACACGCGGGCGAATTCCTCTCCGCCTATGCGCACAATGAAACGATCCTGGTGAAAGAAGGCGATAGTGTGGCCGCCGGGCAAAAAATCGCGTTGATGGGCGACAGCGACGCTGACCGCGTGAAACTGCATTTTGAAATCCGCCGTTATGGCAAACCGCTTAATCCACTTGATTACCTCCCGGAGCGTTCATGATCCCCGATCCCAGAGATCAA
>JAABQE010000084.1 GCA_011391655.1 Hydrogenophilales bacterium | reverse complement strand
GGGATGAACACCGCCACATGCGCTTCGGGCAGCATGATCGCCACCTCATTCGGCACATTGGTCTGAAACGCCAGCGACCACGCCTGCGGATGCGGATAGCGCACCAGCAGCACCTTGCGGAACGCATGGCCGTTGCCCGAGAGCAACGTGTCGGACACCTGCTTGACGCTGCCGTAGATGCTTTTCACCACCGGAATGCGCGCCACCAGGGCTTCGGTCCAGTCGATCAGTTTCTGGCCGAAAAAATTGGTGGCGAACACGCCGGTGAGCACGATCACCAGCAAGGTCAGAATCACCCCCAGGCCGGGAATGCGCACCCCCAGCCAGGCGTGCGGCTGCCACGCAGCGGGCAGCACGGTGAGCGTCTGGTCCATGCTGCCGATCAACAGGTCGAGCACCCACAGCGTGATGCCCAGGGGCACCCAGATCAGCAGGCCGGTAATGAAATAACGTTTCATGGGGTTGTCTGGTTGACGAAGCTTGCTTTACAAACGAAGAAGCGGGCGGCACATACCCAATTCAGGGCACATGCCGCCCGCTTCCAGGGTCGCGGTTCAGCCTCAGTTACAGGCCGGACATGCGCCCGTGCCACAAGCAGGAGACGGCGCTTCAGGCTTGGCTTCGGCTTTGGCCTCAGCCGGCTTGCTGCCGCCCCCCTTGAAATCGGTGGCATACCAGCCGTTGCCCTTGAGGGCGAAACCGGCAGCGGTGACCTGCTTGGCGTAATCGGCCTTGCCGCACGACGGACACTCGGTCAGCAGGGCATCGGACATTTTCTGCATTTCGTCCCGCGAGAAGCCGCAGGACGCACATTTGTAAGCATAAATCGGCATGATTCGCTCCGATAAATCAATAAGTTGCGGGATTATACCCAAACAACGGGCACACGTACCCAAACAACGGATACACACCGAATCTGGCGGCTACTCGCCGGGGTTCAAGAGACTCGCTGCTACCAGGCAACGCTCAGGCTGCCGTAAACCCGGCGGCTAAAGACATTGGTGTCGCGGAATTCAGTGTAATCATCACCCAGGTTTTGCCCGACGATTGCCGCCTCCACATCGCGCCCCTGCCATTTCCAGTGGCGTGCCAGACGCACATCCACGCGGGTAAACATTTCCGTCAAGTCCCCCTCGGACAGCCATTTCATTTCGTCGTTGTGCCACGCGCCCACACTGGTCATCCAGCCGTTACCCAGCCGGTAGCTGACCAGCACCTGCCAGCTGTTGCGCGGCGCAGAGAGGGGAATATCCCGGTTAAAGTTTTTCACGGACGTATACGATCGCAAGAACACCCGGGCGAAGGAAGCGGCCACATCCAGCGACTCGGTCGGTCGCCAGCGCAACTGGATTTCACCGCCCTGGGTATCGACATCACCGATGTTGGCCGACTTGAGTTCCTTCGCCCTGATACTGCTATCGTCAGAGGGATCGAAAAAATCCGTGTACTGACCAATAAAGTTGTCGATATGGTCGCGATACAAGCGCACATCCAACTCAAGCCTGGCAGGCTGCCACTGCCCGACATAACCGATTTCTCGCGACAGTAACCTTTCGGGGTCAAGCCCATCTGAAGGCACGGTCACCACGTCGCCAATCGCCCCGGACTGCAGCAGAAACACCTGATTGCCCTCCTCCTCGAAGAAAGTCGGCGAGCGATACGCGCGCGAGACGCCCATGCGGATCGTGTGGCCCGGCGCCAGGGTAAAGTTGACGGCGGCACGCGGCGAAATGTCTGAGCCGGTGTAGTAATGATGCTCCAGCATGGCGCCCGCTTGCAGCAGCATCCAGTCGTTGGCGCGCCATTCGATATTGGCCGAGGCGCGCGCGAGTTCGCCACGCAAGGTGCTGTCTGAATTGTAGGCTTGCGGGCCATACACCGTTTCCTGCCGCACTTCGCCGCCCCACACTGCGCGCACATTGGGTGCCCACTGGTCATTGACCTGCAACTCGAGGCTGCTGCGTGTCTGCAGCAGATATTGATCCACGTTTACGGTGACCGGCGGCACGGTCAATTCCGCCAGCTTGTTGGCGTCAAAACGGTTCCGGCTGAAGTAGGCCTGTACCCGCCATTCGCGCATGGCGGATTCCACTTTGTGATAAACCAGCTGCAGATACTGCGCCCGCGAATCCTGCTCGTTAGGCTCGATCAGGGAGCCCAGCTCTGCAGTGCGTTTGCCCGCGTCCCAATTGCCCTGCGACAGGCCAAATTGCGCCATCACATCCGAGTCCGTGGTGAGCTGCCAATCCATACGCCCGTTGACGAAATAGGTATCGCTGGCTTCGAGGTACTGTCCGTTCGCATTGCTTTTAGCTGATTTAAAAGTCACATCCCGCTCGAAGCGATCGCGCTGCTGCGCCGACGCAGTGAGACGGTAGCGTAAGGCGTCGTCGCCGCCGCCGTGGCGAACCGTCAGCCCGCGCATGTCCTCTTCGCCCACCTGCATCGATACAAATTCGCCCGGCACCTGCGCTGCCGTCTTGGAAATGATGTTGATCACCGCAGCAAAAGCGTTGGCGCCATAGACCGCGGCATCGGGCCCGCGCACCACTTCGATGCGTTCGATATCGTCGATGGAAAGCGGCAAATCCGCCCAGTGCACTGCGCCGTAATGTGCACTGTAAATTGAACGGCCATCGACCAGCACCTGAAAACGCCGCGAATAGGCATCGCCCAGGCCGTGATAGCCCGCAGCCCACGTGTTGTCGCGGGTATAGGCAACCGTGAACCCCGGCACCATCCGCATCAGATCGGGAATATCGCGGAAGCCGGACGCGCGGATCATGTCCTGATCGATGATGGTGACGGCGGCAGGCGCTTCGTTCACTGGCTGCGACAGCCGTGAAGCTGACAACACCACCGGTATTTCGTCGAGAAAGTCGGCTTCGGTCAGGGCCGCCATGGCTGGCAGCGACCACCCACAGACTACCGCGAGGCCGCACCCGCGCAGCATATTGTTGACGACTGGCATGAACGTGCTAACCAAGGGGATGCTCACGATAGAAAGGATGCTCCGATTTTGCAGCAATTCGGCGTCATCTGATTAGAACCCCGCGCGAAACTGCAGCAAGGCCTGCTGCCCGTCGGTTTCGTGTGTGGGGACAAACTCCGCATCGCCGCCCAGCAGACGACGGCCGATAAGCGCCACTTCAAGTGGGACGCCGGATGTTTTGCTACGCCAGGCCAGGCGTAGGTCGAGGCGGTTTTCACCTTCGACCCGACCGCCCGCACCCAGCCAGCCAAACGCTCCGCTTTTGTTCCAGAGACCGCTTAACCACCAGTTTGGGCCAAACCCGTGTTCTACTAGCAGATTGAACGAGTAAGGCGGCGCAGAGTTGCGCCAGTCCGGGTTGTCGGCCTGAATGCGTGCCCAAGCGGGCGCAAAACGGATACGGGTACGCGCTGCAGGTTTCCATTCAAGCTCGAACTCGACTCCTTTGACCGTGGCGGCGCCTGCATTGAAAAACTGGTACGCCAGATCGTCCTGTCCATCGACAAAAGGCACTTCGGCAAAATCGATCAGGTTAGTG
>JAABQE010000083.1 GCA_011391655.1 Hydrogenophilales bacterium | reverse complement strand
AAAGTCGTCGAGTGCGACACGACATCCCAGTTTGCGTAATTTGCGCAGGGAGCGGACGGCTACATCCAGATTGTCGATGGCGGCCGTTTCGGTTACTTCCAGGATGATCTTGCTCGCGAGATGGGGATGGCTCGCAAGCAAACCGGCCAGTTCATCGACATGATCCGTATGCGTCAGGCTGTTGCCGGACAGATTGACGGACAGGCCACTCAGCTTGTCCAGTGCGGACGGATTGCGTTCCATCCATTCAAGAACGGATTGCAGCACCCAGGTGTCGAGGTCATTGATGCGGCCGGTCTGCTCGGCCATGACGACAAAACTCTGGGTGGAATGCGCGGGAACCAGTTCTTCGTCAATGCCCAGCAGAATTTCATAATGGGAAGGCACGCCCTCGTCGAAAGACGCAATTTTCTGGCAACGCAAATACAGTGAGGTAAACGGCAGCGGGTCTATCTGGTTGGAGACGGGCGGGACGTTGCTCAGACAGGACAGATCAAATCCCGCGTGCGGCCGTATCGAGGTGCAGGCCTGGTTGGCGCGGCGCAGCACACTCGATGGGGTGGATGATCCGGTTTCGTCCACCAGCGGCACAGCCGCGCCGACCATTTTCCATTCCGGGTGCAGGTTTTCCATCTCGCTCTTGAGCTGGGAAAGCCGGCTAGCCAGCTGATTCGGCTCCTGCGCGGCAAATAGCATCAGGAAGGACACGTCACTCAGCCGGCCGCAATATTCATTACTTTCCAGGGCGGCCAGCAGGATTTCGCCGGAGCGTTTTTGCATGACCGTCAGCTCGTCCCCTGGCAAGGAAGACAAGCTGGGCCGCATGGTGGGGATCTCGATCAAGGCACAGAAAGACGGGGGCTCAGAAACCGGGTGGGCGAGGCGCCGCTCGAGTTCGTCCATCAGGGCGCTGCGTTTCAGGCAGCCGCTGGCCGGGTCCTGCCAGGTAAAGGCGTGGACGGCATTGAGGCTGGCGGTGAGGGTGACGTCGGCGATACGTTCGAGAAACGGTTCATCAAAGCTTTCCGCTTCTTCGATCAGACCGCTGTCGAGCTCACCGAGAAAGTGCTCTTCCGCAATGTCGAGCAGACTGGAGGCAGAGCGGTCAAGCAACGCCCATTTGCCATCGTGTTTACCCAGAACCTCATAAGGAATCGCTTCGTCATCGCGTTTGACGATGCACCAGCCGGTGCTAATGACGGCGGGGTCGGAAACCAGCGTGCCCAGTTGATCCAGCTGCTGTGCACGCCGTGACTGTCGGCTGGCGCGCAGTTCAGTGTTGATTTTCAGCAAGACCTGATTGACCTGCTCCAGCGCGGCATCGACATTTTCCTGTCCCAGCAGCCATTGCATGGTGAGGCTCAGCGCGTGGTGGAGAACGGGGTCGAGGAACTGGCCACGGTTATCGGCGCCTTGATGCAGGGCATCCAGCGCGTTGAGGAGCGTCCATGCGGGATGGTCGGGCCGGGTTTGATAGGTGAGCCCGTTAAGGGTGTATTCCAGCAGCAGGCCTTGGGCTTGCAGCATCAGTGCGCGAACCTGGGAGGCCTGGCTTAGCTTTTCCGGACCAGGATCGATCGGCGGCGGTTGCCGCATCAAGGCAGATAACCCTTGCAAGGCTGCATTGTCCAGGTCGGATAAGCCGCCCAGTGCGTGCCCGACGCCGCTGATGGCGGCCCCGGAGCCCAAGACCGCGAAATTTCCCTGAAGCAGTCCGCCCGCTTCGGTGAGTCCCGCCTGGGCCGGCAGGAAATGGCTGAATACGCGATCGCGGGCGATCAAACCTGGAACGGGTGCCCCCGTGAAAGGGATGCCGGGCAGGGAAGAGGAAGGGGGTAAGCGCTCGCTTAGTTCTCCCAGGTTTTCTGTCAGCCGGCTCAGCAAGTTCGCCAGTTTGTTGATCTGAATCGGGGTTGATGCGTCGGTGGTCGCGTATCCTCCGCCACCGGATACGCCCGTGTTTCCTCCGCCACCGGATGTGACTGAATCCGCGGCAGATATTTTGAGCCATTCCGCCAGGCTGGCGATTTGCTGCGGCTGATGAGCGGACTCGGATGGTGCGCTCTCAAGAATACGTAGCAGGTTCTGGTAAATCTGGATGGCATGCTTTTGGAAAGCCTGTGCCATCAGCGTGTAGCACAGGGCCAGCTGGTTCGGGTCAAGCTTCAGCGGTGCGACTTGATCAGCCAGCACTTTCAATACCGCATCCAGCTGGTAGGGATGGGAACCCTGTTTGCTGGCGTTATTTAGCGAGCTGTAGTGGCGGCTGAACTCATCCGGCAGCGGCTGGATGGAATCGACGATCTGTTGTGCGATGGTGGTGCGGCGGATCCAGTCGTCCACCTGTTCCATATCGACCGGGTCGACCAGGTTGGTTGGGCTGGTTGATGACGCACTGGAAACGTGGAGATGCAAATCCGGGTGCATCGGGTAAGCCTGAGTAAACAGCCGGAAAACCTGCGGGCGCTGCGGGATCAGGAGGTGCTGTAAGGGGCGATGATCGGGTGGGGCCGCTTCCCCGTCTTGCGCAACCAGACTGATTTCAGGCGGTGCGGATAAAAGCTGATAAAACGTGTCCACGACCGCTTTCATGCTGTCCATGAATTGCGTGTGGCAAGCCTGTTGAACTTGCAGGGTGGTCAGGCGGGACGCCAGGGAGGGCGTGTTCCCCCGGTTGACAGACTGCAAGGCGACAAGCACGTTTGGCGATGCGCACCGCATGGACAGCAAGGTGCGCTTGCCCTGGATATTGACGATCAAGCCTTTGCAGGAGTGGTGCTGACCCAGGAGATCAAAATCCAGCTGTGCCGTTTGGCCGACGAATTGCTGTGCGAGCGGGGTGGATTGAAAATCAAATGCCAAGCCTTGGTCCGACAGGCTTGCGATCGCGCCAAAGCAGGGCGCCTGCCCGTCCACCTGAAGGACCGCTGGCAATAAAATGGCGCGTGGCGCAAAAGAGGTCGGTTCAGTCACAGGATGATTCAAGCTCAGGTGAACCGGGGTTTTGGGAGATGCGGGTTCATGGTTTGATAATTAGCGACCATTAAATCATTAAATTAAGGCGGCAGGCGCGGGGGAGCAGGTTCTTGCAGCCAGCGAAGGCCGCAGGCAGGGCCACGCTACAATGTAGTTCGATTCTCGAGCCGTTTTCATCTTGTCTGCCCGCTACTCATTCCGATGACTATTGCCACCTACTCCGCCGCCAGCTTGATCGCCGCCATCGCCACTGCCCCCGGGCGTGGTGGGGTGGGGGTCGTGCGGGTGTCGGGCACGGACGTCGCGCCGCTGGCCACGGCAATACTGGGGCGTGTGCCCGAGCCGCGGCATGCCACGTTCAGCCGTTTTTTCGATGCCACGGGCGGGGTGCTGGACGAGGGCATCGCGCTCTATTTTGCGGCACCCCATTCCTTTACTGGCGAGCATGTGCTGGAGTTGCAAGGCCATGGCGGACCGGTTGTGCTGAATCTGATCCTGCAGCGCTGCATCGAACTGGGCGCGCGGCTGGCCGCGCCAGGCGAATTCACCCGGCGCGCGTATCTCAACGGCAAGCTGGATCTGGCGCAGGCGGAGG
>JAABQE010000082.1 GCA_011391655.1 Hydrogenophilales bacterium | reverse complement strand
GGCACGCACCAGCCGGTGCGCGCCTGGGAACTCGATGCCGAAGCAGCGGAAAAAATGGTGCAGGTGAATCTGGTCGGCGCAATCAATGCCAGCGCGCTGCTGGCGCCCTACTTCGCACAACGCGGCAGCGGACGGCTGGCGCTCACCGCCAGCGTCGCCGGCTACGGTGGCCTGCCCAGCGGGCTGGTGTACGGCGCGACCAAGGCGGCGCTGATCAACTTTGCCGAAACGCTTTATCTCGACCTTGCGCCCAGGGGCGTGGCGGTGCATCTGATCAATCCCGGCTTCGTCAAAACCCCGCTCACCGACCTCAATGATTTCAAGATGCCTGCACTGATCGAAGCCGACGAAGCCGCGCGCGACATTCTTTCCGGAATCGAGCACGGCGCATTCGAGATTCACTTTCCCAAACGCTTCACCCGCGTGCTCAAACTGCTCAACCTGCTGCCGTATCGCGCCTACTTTCCCCTCGTCCACCGGATCACCGGCTTATGACTGCGCTCGACGCCCTGTGTACTTATTTCGAACGGCTGTCCGCCCACAATCTGGACGAGATTGACCGCTATTACGCAACCGATGCCCGTTTCAAGGACCCGTTCCATGAGGTGACTGGCGTGAAAGCCATCCGCGCCATCCTGCGCCATACCTTCGACAAATTGCCGGGCGCGCGCTTTCGCGTCACCGGGCGCTTTCCAGGGGAAGACGGTCACGCCGTCATCCTGTGGGAAATGGACTTCACCATGCCCATCACGCGCCAGCCCACCACGATCCGCGGCGCCACCCATCTGGCCTTCAACGCCGAGGGCAAGGTAACGCTGCACCGCGACTACTGGGATGCCGCAGAGGAACTGTACGCGCGGCTACCGGTGCTGAAATGGCTGATGCGCGCACTGGCCCGGCAGGCTGCGGCGCCACACTAGAACCGAGGGTGATCGCTTCGGCAGCGGGTCGTTAGGTACGCCCTCTTACTGACTGCCATGGGTCGGGTTCTGCCACAGAGGAAATCAAAAATTGACGTTCGGTGGATTTCCTTGCCTACGTCCGGTAACGAATCCATAGCGGTGGCAGTCGAGTCAAAATCTCCAGCGGCAGCGTCGTCCGAGGAAGCGACGGTCGACTACCCAGCCATGACAGGCAGGTCGTCGGCCAGAGTCGCCGTTAGCGTGCTGAACCACCTAGGTCAGCTATGACCGCACACCAGCCGTTGGTTAGAGATATCACTGAATGGTCGCTTTCAATCTCGGCGGATGCGTACTCCCGACCCGGGCTGGTCACTGACCAGTGCTCGGCCGGAGCGGCCGTTCATGAGAGCCAATTGGTGGTCGGCCCCGGGCCGTGAGCGGCGGAAGTGCTGTGCTAACCTCCTCTCTGCTGCAGGGATTTGAGGACGACCTCATTTCATCGCTTCGTTTGGGGACGGCCCCTCGTTATTTGAGGAGCTTTCCATGAACTGGTGGATTCTTGTAGTTGCGGGGATACTTGAAGTGGGTTGGGCGATCGGGCTCAAATACACCGAAGGCTTTTCGCGGTTGTGGCCCTCTATCTGGACGGTTCTGTCCATGGTGATCAGCATCGGCTTGCTCGGTATTGCGATGAAATCACTACCGGTTGGCACTGCTTATGCGGTCTGGGTTGGCATTGGTGCAATCGGTACCGCCATCATGGGCATCGTTCTGTTCAGCGAGTCTGCTAGCACCATTCGATTACTGAGCCTATTGCTTATTTTGGCCGGCATTGTTGGCCTCAGGATATCGGCATCATGACCATTCTGGTGGATCGTCAGCAATACAAAATTTGGATCGCTGGCATAGACGCTCCCTCGCAACCCCATGACTGGTACCTACATCTCGCACATTTTAGAGAGTAGGCCCCTTTAGTCAACAGAAGGATGACTGGGGGGATAAAGACATACAATTCACCAGGAACTGAAAGACCTTTCGTTGCGTCATTGATGGCATCAGGGGGGCATGCATGCAACGGGTTGTCATCTTTACGGTGCTGAGTCTGACCGTCTTGGCGGTGGGTGCCCTGGCTGTTTGCCACGATGGCCAGTGTGTCCTGTCTGAATTTGATCGTATCGGCCTCAGCCTTGCCGATGAACTGCGCAATGAGCCAATAGACCGGTTGATGCTGGGGGTCACCTGGCTCGGTTCGCTAATGTTGCTCTTGCCGCTGACAGTCTTGGGGGCAGGGTTTCTCTATTGGCGGGGTCGTCGGCGCGAGGCAAGATTCATCCTGCTGGCCTTGCTGAGCACCTCGGCCTTGAGCCACGTCGTCAAGCTTTGGGTGTCGCGGCCGCGCCCTGATCTCTTCCCTGCCTGGCTACCCATGCCGGAGGATTGGTCCTACCCAAGCGCACATGCCATGCAGGTCATGGCAGTTGCGTTGGCGTTTTTCCTCATTGCCGGACGTCAGCGCTTCGTCTGGGCTGTGCCACTGGTTATCGCCGTGCTGCTGGTTGGCCTGTCGCGTATCTACCTTCAAGTCCATTTTCCCAGTGACGTCGCCGCCGGCCTGTTCGCTGCTGCCCTGTGGGTGGCGGGCTTGCACGCACTGCTCCTGCGGCAGCCAAGTCATAGCGCCCAAGTTGAAAGGGCGAGGGGCGCGGCATGAGACATAAGTTTCTGGGTACCGGCGAACCGGGCTATCACCCTGTGCGAAAGCTGCGCACTATCGTTTCGGGTTTGCGCTATGCCGTGATCTACGACTTCAGCGTCGCCTGGAAGCTCATCTTCTCGCTGCTGGTATTGTTGGCAGCGCTGTTCGCGCGCGATTGGGTCGATTCCCTGCTGATCATCGTGGCCACTGCCCTGGTGCTGGTCGCAGAAATCATGAACAGTGCCATCGAGGCCTTGTGCGATTTCGTCGAGACCCGACATAACGAAAAGATTGGCATCATCAAGGACATCGCGGCGGCCGGTGTTGGCATCGCGATGGTCGCCTGGCTGCTGGTGCTCGGGTTCGAGGTGGAAGAAATGCTGCGTGGCTTGACCTGAAGGAGATCATTCAATGCTCTGGTTTATTCTCGGACTCATTGCGCTGGTTGCTGGCGCTGAACTGCTGGTACGCGGCGCATCAAAGCTGGCCCTGTCGTTCGGCATCTCGCCGCTGGTGGTCGGCCTGACCGTGGTCGCCTTCGGCACCAGCGCGCCGGAACTGGCGGTGTCGGTGCAATCGGCCTGGTCCGGCCAGGTCGATATTGCGCTCGGCAACGTGGTCGGCAGCAATATCTTCAACGTGCTGTTCATCCTCGGCGGATCGGCACTGATCGTGCCCTTGGTGGTGCATCAGCAGATTATTCGCCAGGAAGTGCTGGTGATGATCGGCGCGTCTCTACTGCTCTGGGCGATGGCCGCCGATGGCGGCATCAGTCGCGGGGAGGGCCTGCTTCTGGCGAGCCTGGTCGTCGCTTATACCTTCATCATCATTCGCCAGAGCAGGCGCGAGACGGCCGCCATCAAGGCCGAGTATGACGAGGCGTTCGATGGCGGAGCGAAAGACTGGGATGCGCACTGGGGCGTGCAGATTCTGCTAATACTTGCCGGTCTCGCTCTGCTGGTGCTGGGCGCGAACTGGCTGGTGGAGGCGGCGGTGGC
>JAABQE010000081.1 GCA_011391655.1 Hydrogenophilales bacterium | reverse complement strand
ACCAGCACGCCGACCACCAGCGACAAGGACAGCAAGGTGACGACGTTGAGGGTGAAGCCCATCAGGTGCATCACGGCAAACGCCGGGATCATCGACAGCGGCAGGGCGGTGGCCGACACCAGCGTGGCGCGCCAGTCCCGCAGAAAGATCCAGACCACCAGCACCGCGAGGAGGCCGCCCTCGAACAGCAGCGTCATCGACCCCTTGAAATTCTCCTGCACCGGATCGACGAAATTGAAGGCCTCGGTAATACTGATGTCCGGTTGATCGGCTTTGATCCGGGCCAGTTCGGCGCGCACGCCGTCAGCCACCTCGACTTCGCCCGCGCCGCGACTGCGCACGATCTCGAAGCCGACCACCGGCTTGCCGTTAAGCAACGCAGCTGAGCGCTGCTCGGCCACGCTGTCGGTGACGCTGGCCACCTGATCGAGACGCACCCGCCGGCCATCGGTCAGCACAATATCCATGCGCGCCAGCTCGTTGGCCGTGGCGACCGTGGCAATCGTACGCACCGATTGCTCTGCGCCGCCCATGTCGGCGCGGCCGCCCGAGGCTTCCTGCTGAATCTGCCGTAATTGGCGGGAGATATCGGCGGCACTGGCGTTCAACGCCAACAGACGCGCCGGATCGAGTTCCACGCGCACCTCGCGGCTGACACCCCCCACGCGCGCCACCGCCCCCACTCCGCGCACGCTGAGCATGCGTCTGGTGACCGTGTTGTCGACGAACCAGGACAGGGCCTCATCGTCCATCCGGCTGGAGGAAACGGTGTAAGTCAGAATCGGCGCACCGGCCAGATTCGCTTTCGAAATCATCGGATCGCGCAGGTCGGCAGGCAAGTCCGAGCGAATGCGCGAGACCGCATCGCGCACCTCGTCCACCGCTTCTTGCGTGGGCTTTTCCAGACGGAACTCGACGGTGATGGTGGCGGTGCCATCCTGCACCTTGGTATAAATATGCTTGATGCCTTGCAGCGTGGCGACCGCGTTTTCAATCTTGCGCGCGACTTCGGTTTCCAGCTGGGCGGGCGCCGCGCCCGGCAAGGTGGCCGACACTGTCACCGTGGGCAGATCGATGTCCGGAAATTGCTGGATCTTCATGGCCTTGAACGCCATCAAGCCAGCCAGCGTCAGCATGATGAACAGCAACACCGCCGGGATCGGGTTTTTGATGGACCAGGAGGAGACGTTCATGTTGGGGGGTCCGACTGTACGTTAGCCACGCTGATCACTGGACGGACGCGGCCGGAGCGACCGGGGCGGCCACGACGCGCACCGTATCGCCATCGGCCAAAAATCCGGCGCCACTTGCCACCACGAGCGCATCAGGCTGCAGGCCGCTGACAATCTCGATGCGATCCCCCATTCGCTGCCCTAACTCGACCTTGACCTGAGCCACGCTGGCTTGCTCAGGATCCGTTGTTCCATCCAGCCTGAACACATAGGCGAAGCCATCGCGCAGCACCACGGCGGATTGCGGCAAGCTCATGACACGCTTGCGCCCCAGCGCAAACTCGCCGCGCGCAAAGATCCCCGCCCGGACACTGTTGCCCGTTTCAGCAACGGGAAGGTCAACATAGACCAGACCGTTAAGCGTCTGCGGATCAACCGTGGGCGCGACCATGCGTACCCGGCCTTGTACCCGCTGGCCGTCGGGTGTGACCAGCGTGGCCGACATCCCCGGCTTCAGCTTGCCAAGATCGGCGGCGCTGACTTCCGCCCGCCATTCGAGGCGGCTGCCGCGGATCAAGCGAAACAACTCTTGTCCCGGTTGGGCCAGCGAACCGATGGTGGCGGTGCGGGCAGAAATCACCCCGCTATCCGGCGCACGCACCAGCGTTTGCGCCATGCGCAATTGATCGGCCTGCATCCTGGCGCGCGCGGCGTTCAGCCGGGCGAAGGCGGCCTTTTCGGCAGTGAGATACTGGGTAATCTGTTGCGCGCTGAAAAAGCCGTTAATCTGATACTGACGCGCACGATCACCGTTCGCCCTGGCTTCGGCCAGCATCGCTTCCGACTCACTTACCGCAGCCTGGGACGCCGCCAAATCGGCGGCAACGGTGGCATTCGATATACGTGCCAGTACTTGCCCCTTTTCGACCTGATCACCGACATTCACCCGTACATCAATCAAGCGAAGGTTGCCGATTTCCGTGCTGATCACCGCTTCCTGCCAGGCAGCGATATTGCCATTGGTCATGAGCAATTGCGGCCACTCAAGCGACTGCGGCATGATGGCGGTAACGGTCAGCGCGGGCTTGGCGGTCGCCGTTTTCTTTGCACTCGCTGCAGAATCTGGCTGCTCACCCTTATCCTTGATGCCAGGCACCAGCATCCAGAACGCAGCAGCGCCCAGCACAATGACAGCGACCCAAGCCAGGCGTTTGCGTCCAGATGAAAAAAGGGAAACGGGGAGAGACATCAGCACGCCTTAAATTCGTTTTGTAACCTGTTGGAATGACGCGCCAAACCGCGCCCATTCCGCTCAATCAAACATTCCTGCAATCCCGAGGATTATATGCATTCGCACGCGCCCGCCGCACGTCAGTTGTTACTGGAATCGTTTAACGCCGCCGTCGCCGCAGCCAACCCGACTCACATTGTGCCGCCGCACTTGCCTGCGCCGCCACGCGGTCGCACGCTCGTCGTCGGCGGCGGCAAGGCGGCCGCCAGCATGGCGGTGGCAGTGGAAGCGCACTGGCCCGCCGACGCCCCCCTGACTGGCCTGGTCGTGACCCGCTACCAGCACGGTCTGCCAACGCAGCGGATTGAAGTCGTCGAGGCCAGCCACCCCCTGCCCGATGGGCGCGGTGAAGCGGCGGCTTTGCGCATGCTGGAACGTGCCAGCCAACTCGGAGAAGATGATTTACTGCTGGCTCTGATCTCGGGCGGCGGCTCCAGCCTGCTCGCCGCTCCGGTGCCTGGCGTCACGTTGAAGGAACTGCGCCAGGTTACCAAGGCGCTGTTGCATGCTGGGGCAAGCATTCACAGCATCAACACCGTGCGCAAACATCTTACCCGGTTGTCGGGTGGACGCCTGGCGCAGGCCGCAAACGGTGCGCAAGGACTGGCGCTAATCATTTCCGACGTGGTCGGCGACGACCCCACCCACATCGCCTCGGGTCCCTGTGCACCCGACCCCACCACCTGTTCCGATGCGCTTGAGCAACTGCAGCGGTTCAGGATCGCGCTTCCTGCCGGGGTGAAACAGCATCTGGAAACCTGTGTGGCGGAAGGGACGCGGCAGCGCAGCGGAACAGCGGTCGGGCTGAATACGGATGCCCTCAAGCCATACGCGGACACGCCCAAGCCCGGCGATGTCTGCTTTGCCCGCATGGAAAACCGCGTGATCGCGAATGCATCTGCCAGTCTGCACGCCGCAGTGGATTATTTCGAACAACGTGGCATTCCGGCCTTGCTGCTTTCGGATTGCATCAGCGGCGACGCGCAGGCCGTGGCAATGCAGCATGCAGCACTGGTCAACGCTATGGCGCGCCGGCAGCCACTCGCATTGATCTCTGGCGGTGAAACCACCGTCAGCCTGCCGCCGCATCATGGCCGTGGCGGCCGTAACTGCGAATATCTGCTGGCGCTTGC
>JAABQE010000080.1 GCA_011391655.1 Hydrogenophilales bacterium | reverse complement strand
GTTTCGAAGCCGGCCAGTCGAATTACGCATACGAAACTTTTCTGCGCGAGATGCATCGTGCCGAAGACCGCAAGGTTTTCAATACCGAGCAGGCTTTTCTGACCTATGCGCTGGGCAATCCACAGTGGTGGCCGGACGAGTGGGTTAAAAGCTACAAGTGGAATTGCCGCCCGACCTTTCCGCTCAACCTGTTTCGTGTGCCGCAACTGCCCGAGGGCTGCCGGATTCTGGTGTTTCATGGACGCCCCGACCCTGACGAGGCGATACGCGGGTATCCCGGACGCAAGCTCCACCACCGCACACTCCCTGCGCCGTGGATCGCCGAGTACTGGAAGCTGTAATGTCGCAGCCGCAACTCGACGCTTTCTGGGAGATGATCGATGGCGTGCTGGTAGTCAATCTCGATAATCGTCCCGACCGTTGGCAGGATGTGCAAGCCCGGACGGCTGATTTCATTCCCGAGCACAAGCTGCATAGGTTGTCTGCCACACTGGGTGCGGCTCTGCCGGGCTACGGCGTGGCCCCCTGGTTTCGTGGCCGCAAGCGTGACAAGACCTGGGCTGGACGTGCCGGATGCACGCTGTCGCACCGCGCGGCGATTGCCCACGCCCGGCAACAAGGCTGGGGCACGGTATTGATTCTGGAAGACGACATCGAACTTGAACCCGCACTGGCCGACGTGCTGGCAGGATTGCCCGCAGCCTTGCAAGCCAGCAACTGGGACGTGTGCTACCTGGGGTTTACCGACCCGGTTTCACCTTATCGAACGCTCGCAGAGTTGCCTGCCGTGCATAGCCTGTGTGCCGTCACGGGATGCAGCACGACCCACGCCTACCTGCTTAAGCACAGCGCCTACGATGTGTTGTTGGAGAGGCTGCCTACCGTTGACACAATCTGGCCATGGATCAGCCGCCACCGCGCCATTGACCGCTGGTATTACCGCAATCTGGCACGCTATTTCAACGTGTGCGCCGTGTCGCCTGCGTTAATCAATCAGCAGAGTGGTTTTTCTGACATTACCCAACGCCCGCACGAGAAGGTGCACACCACCCGCGTACCCGACGCACGGCAAGGCGCACTGGCCTTCCGGCTATTCGGCGCATGGCGCTGGCTGGGCTACAGGCTGGCCGAGCCACGCGACTGGCTGCGCGGGCGAATCAAGCAACTGCGCGGATTCTGACTGTCCATGAGCGACCTACAGACCAAACCTGCGCGCTTGCGCATCAAATTTCTCGGCAAGTACAAGCCTGGCCTGGATGGCGACGGCTGGCTGAAATGCTTTCCCGGCCGGCAGCCGCGCTGGGGAAACTGCGACTTCATTTTCGACCGCGACTGCCGCGACTACGACTGGCTGGTGGTCTACGATGATCTGCCCTCGCTGGCTGGCGAGCGTCACCCGCTGTGGGTGGAAGAGCTGGCCTGCCCACCGGAAAATACGCTGCTGATTACCGTCGAGCCGTCTTCGATCAAAACCTATGGCAGAACCTACCTGCGCCAATTCAACTGGCTGCTGACTACTCAGGAACCGTGGGCGACGGGCAAGCACAAGGGGCTTATTTTTCAGCAGCCTGCGTTGATCTGGTTTTACGCCAACAGTTCGCCGCGCGGGGACTACGACAGCCTGGTGAATCACGTGCCGCTGGCTAAAACAGCCGACCTGTCGACGGTGTGCTCCAGCAAACGGCAGGGGCATACCCTGCACCGCGTACGTTACGATTTCACCCAGGCGCTCAAGATTCAATTGCCGTTCATGGAAATATACGGCCACGGCGTACGTCCGCTGGCCGACAAGGCCGACGCGCTCGACCCTTACCGCTACCACCTCGCCATCGAAAATTATCTGGGGCTGCATCACTGGACAGAAAAGCTGGCTGACCCGTTTATTGGCGCCTGCATGCCGGTTTACTATGGCTGTCCGAATGCCGAGGACTACTTTCCACCAGAAAGTTTTATCCGCATCGATATTGCTGATGTTGAGGCTGCTGCCGGAATCATCCAGCGTGCCATTCGGGACAAGCTGTGGGAAAAGAACCTGCCAGCCATACTCGAAAGTCGCCGCCGGGTTCTGGAACAATATGGGCCGATTGCCACGGTTGTGCGGTTGGTCAACGAGCGGCACGCCGCCAATCGTGCCATGCCCGCGTCACCCCGATATATCCAGAGTCGCCGCCGATTGCACCGGCAATTGTTGCCGGGCTTGCGTTACGGGTTGGAAAAGCTGTATGTGCGCAACCGTCACCGCTGGGCAGGCGACTGAGCGTCTGATTACGCTTGTGACAGCATCTGGCGCAGCCTGAACCAGTGGCCGCGCGGAAAACCGCGAAAAGCCTTGTGCGAACGCAGTGTCATGGTTTTTGCAGGACTGTCTGGTTGGTATAGCTGCTCGACCCAATGCGCCGCCCAGGCAAAGGGGTTGTAAACATTCAATACGCGGTTCCTGGCTTCCGCCATCGCGGCTTGGTGTGCGGAGCTTAACGGCTGGTCGAGCAGCCCGGTTATGCGCGCGGCTACTGTGTCCACGTCCAGATCGTTGATCGACAGTAGCGCATCGCCCGGCAGGTAATGATCCACGTTGGGACAACCGAGATAGACCGGGTAAGACCAGCCGAGGTAAGCGTCAGCCAGCTTTTCAGTCCAGTAATTCGGTAGCACGCTGTTTTCCAGTACCAGCTGAAACCGGTACGGCAGGATGGCATCCATTTTGTCGTTGATCGGCGTAAACCCGCGGCCAAAGTGCACCAGGCGCTCGCCCAAACGCTGCTTCAGCCCGTCCAGCAGCGCCAGACGTTCGCGCTGCCCCTCGGTCTTGCTGGCGTTTGAGCACACTACGGAAATACGGTTTTCCTTGTCGGGGCTGGTCATCGCTGTGAGATGGTCGTAGCCGTAGCGGTAACGGTTGCTATCTCGATCCAGCCCAACGTGCCAGTTGAGGCCGAGCGCACTCACATGCAGATGCGGATGGTGCGACTCGGCATGGCTGTCCACCACATGCCCGAACTGCCGATAGAAAGACTGGGGATAAAGCTTTTTGGACAAGGGCTCACCCGCGATGAACAGCGTGTTTTGCGGCGCGCAGGTGAATCGGTCGTAGGGCCGCGCGTTGCCGAGAACGACGTAAAAATCGGCGTGACCACCCGGCTCAGGGTTGAAGTCGAATCGACAGTTTCCCCAACGCATGTTGCCGCCGGGCGTGAGTAATTCCATGCCGCTAGGCGCGCAGTCCATACTGACCCGGACCCGGATTTCACGGTCGGCCTTCATGTGACCGTGGCGGCGACAGGGCAGATTTCACGCAGATGCACGAACCTCAAAACGGCAGCACCAATTCCGGCGCTGCCTGCTTGAATACACGGCGGAAATCAGCCTGGATTTTTTCGAGCGCTTCGGTGGTGTCGGCCTCAAAGCGCAGCACGATCACCGGCGTGGTGTTGGAGGGGCGGGCGAGTCCGAAGCCGTCGGCGTATTCCACGCGCAAGCCGTCAAGGGTGATGATTTCCTGGGCGTCGGTGAAGGTCACGGTATTTTGCAGCGTGTCCATCAGCGTGTAATGCGCGCCTTCCGCCATCTGGATATTCAGTTCGGGCGTATTGATCGTGTCGGGCA
>JAABQE010000079.1 GCA_011391655.1 Hydrogenophilales bacterium | reverse complement strand
CAAAAAAATCCACCTCACCCCGGACGGCAAGGAACTGGCGCTGGCCACCCGCCAAATCTTCGACATCCTCGACCACTACACCATGTCGGTAGACGAACGGCGTGGCCTCAAGCAGGGCAAACTCAGCCTGATGGCGATCACCACCGCTTCCTACTTTGCGCCGCGCCTGTTGGGCGAATTCTCCAAGCTGTATCCCGGCATCGACGTCAGCCTGCGCGTCACCAACAAGGAGCAAGTGCTGGCCAGCATCGCCGACAACCTCGACGACCTGTATTTTCTCGGCCAGCCACCGGAAGACATCGACGTCGTCGCCACCCCCATCATGGACAACCCCATCATCGTGCTGGCCGCGCCCGACCACCCGCTGGCGCACAAGAAGAAGATCCCGCTGCAACGCATCGCACACGAGACCTGGCTGATGCGTGAAAAAGGCTCCGGCACCCGCAACGCCATCGAACGCATCTTCAGCGGACACGGCCTCAACATCCATCCCCGCCTTGAACTGGGCAGCAACGAGGCAATCAAGCAGGCCATCCTCGCCGGCCTCGGCATCTCCGCGCTGTCCCGCCACGCCCTCACGCTCAACCAGCCCGGACAGTTTGCCGTGCTCGACGTCGAAGGCTTCCCCATCCTGCGTCACTGGTACGCAGTTTATCCGGCCGGGCGGCAGCTTTCGGTGGTGGCGCGGGCGTTTCTGGATTATTTGCTGGGGCGGGGGGAGGCGGCGCCTGCGGTGGCGGGCAAGCTAAAATAGCGCATTGGCGCGCGAGGCGACACACACGGAGGTTGGGCTGGCAGCTTGAGCATGGAGCGATTACAGCCCATAATCGCTCCACATTATGGAGCGATTAGAGCATGCAAACGCCTCAAACCTGGATATGGCAGCAAGCCGACTGGCCACAGTTTCGCTGGAATGAAGCCAGTTTGTCTCCGCTTCTGGCCCGGGCGCGGCTGGCCCAGGGCAAGGTGCTCGGCGCAGCACGCTTGCTCGACAGCAGCCTGAACCTCGAAGCCGTGGCCAGCATCCTGGTGGAAGATGGCCTGACCACCAGCGCCATCGAAGGCGAACGGCTCGACATCGATGCCGTGCGCTCCTCGGTCGCGCGCCACCTGGGGCTGCCCACCGCCGGCATGCCCGTGCCGCCGCGTGCCGTGGACGGCTTGATCGACATCCTGCTGGATACCACCCAGCGCCACGATCAGGCGCTGACAAGCGAACGGCTGTACGCCTGGCAGGCCGCCCTGTTCCCAACCGGGCGCTCTGGCCTGCACCCCATCCGCGTCGGCGAACTGCGTGGCGAAGCGCCCATGCAAGTCGTCTCCGGCGGCGTCGGCAGGGAACACGTGCACTACATCGCACCGCCGCGCGACGGCTTGGACGTGCAACTGCAAACCTTTATCGACTGGTTTACCCATGCACCCGCCGACATGGATGGCCTCGTCCGCGCAGGATTGGCGCATCTCTGGTTCGTGACCCTGCACCCATTCGAAGACGGCAACGGCCGGCTTGCGCGCGCCCTCACCGACATGGCCCTGTCGCAGGACGAACGCCAGCCAATGCGGCTGTTCAGCCTGTCCGCCCAGATCCTGCGCGAACGCGAAAGCTACTACGCCATCCTCGAACGCACCCAGCGCGGCGGGCTGGACGTCACCGAATGGCTGGCGTGGTTTCTGGCGCAAGTCGCCGCTGCCGCCAGCGCCGCCGAAACCACCGTCGCCAACACCCTGGCCAAAGCCCGCTTCTGGCTGCGCCACCAGAACACCCCGCTCAACGCCCGCCAGCGCAAAGCGCTCAACCGCCTGCTCGACGCCGGCCCCGATGGTTTCGAAGGCGGCATCAACACCCGCAAGTACATGAGCCTGACCAAGACCAGCCGCACGACGGCATATCGGGAACTGGCCGAGATGGTTGAAAAGGGATGCCTGGTTCCTACGGGCAAGGGCGGGCGGAGTAGCGGGTATGTTGTGGCGTGGTAGGTTGAGGCAAGTGTGCAGCTTTGCCTTGTTCACGAGAAACCGTGGTCTGCCCCCAGTTGTTCGTTTTGCATATCAATAGCTCGAACGTCGGTCTTTACGTAGCCTGCCATCTTCAAACAGAGATGGGCGCGCCCAGGCAGTGCGAGCTACCTAAAACCACGCCCATGCCATCACCGCACATCGCACTCCGTATGCCACCGTACAGACCGCTTTTGGGTATGCGACTACCCTTGCACTTTCATCGGGAGCTTCTATAAAAGCTGTCCAGGCGGTCGCCAGTTCTTCTCTTCTGCAGCCATTCGCTGCGAGAGGTGCCGAGATGGCGAGAGGCCGGCTGCGACAAAGATGCTCGATTGGCAATTCCGCCCGTCGAGTCCCGAACCAAAGGAGATTGATATGGACTGGAATATCGTAGAAGGCAACTGGAAACAGTTCAAGGGGCAGGTGAGAACACAGTGGGGCAAGCTTACCGACGATCACCTCGACGTCATTGCCGGCAAGCGCGATCAGCTATTGGGCAAAATCCAGGAGTCCTATGGCATCTCGAAGGACGAAGCCGAGAAGCAGATCAAAGACTTTGAAGCGCGCAACAAGAACCTCTCCTAGTGATCCTGTCTGGCGCTGAGCCACGCACAGCGCCAGGCTAGCAGTGTGGTATCAGTTGAACCCTCCGCTTGATTGATCGGCGCGATAAGTACTGCACAGCCGATACAGCAACGCCTCCATAAGAGAATCAAAAATCATGAATACCCCCTCTGCTGCCGAAGGCGATCGTCCTGACGAAGCTGGCTATTCCACACCCGGATGCACATGCCCTCGCTGCAACAACCCGGCGTATCGCGTCCCACGCAGGGTTGTTGATTTGCTTGTGAGCATGTTCATCACAGTCAGCCGCTACCGCTGCCATTCGATAGAGTGCGGCTGGGAAGGCAATCTGCGCGTGAAGCGGCATGCCCTTTTGATGCCGGGACTGCGGTAAGCCGATCCTGACCTGGCTGGCTCGCCAGAGCCGAAAAGGTGCGGCGCTATCTGGATGTGTTCATCACCGCACTTACTGAACAGTTGAATCGTGTCTGACCATTTTTTCACGCCCCGGTGATCGCATGAATACCAACGTCCGCATGCCAACCTGGTTCATCCCGCACGGCGGCGGTCCCTGCTTCTTCATGGAGTGGAATCCGCCCGACGCCTGGGACCGCATGGCAGATTTTCTCAGGGGGCGGGCGGCCACATTGCCCTGCAAGCCGCGCGCCATCGTGATGGTTTCGGCCCACTGGCTGGAGCCGGCCTTCAGCGTCACCAGCGGTGTGCGCCCGGAGCTGATCTACGACTACTACGGCTTTCCGCCGCACACCTACGCGCTGAAATACCCCTCGCTGGGGTCGCCGCAACTCGCCGCACGCATCGCCGGGTTGCTGGGCCAGGCGCAGATGCCTGTTCAGCAGAATCCTGGCCGGGGCTTCGACCACGGCATGTTCATTCCGCTGCTGCTGATGTTTCCCGACGCGAGCATCCCCGTGGTGCAACTCTCGCTGCACGCCAGCCTCGACCCGCAAGTGCATCTGCTGGCCGGGCAGGCCATTGAAGCCTTGCGTGATGAAGGGGTGCTGATCATCGGCAGCGGCATGAGTTTTCACAATATGCGCGCCTATGGTGATCCCC
>JAABQE010000078.1 GCA_011391655.1 Hydrogenophilales bacterium | reverse complement strand
GCGATGCACTAGCACCCGATTCAAGGCACCGTTCTGGGGTTGATGCAGGTCACTCAGGCAAGTCGGTCCTATCCTCAACGCCTCAGGATCGCCATAAATCTTCCCGTGCGGGTCGGTCAACGCCAGGCCCAGGATGCCGGGCAACAGACGCCGGCGCGACATGGCCCATTCCGCCTTGTCTTCATCCGGTCCAATCAACATCAAATCGATCAGTTCCGGATCGCGCGCCAGGTTGTCGATGACTTCCTGATAATAATTCCAGTCGCGTGTCACGCTAGCCTGGGTCTGCCCGGCCTCCACCTTCAGCAGGCGCATTTCGGCGGCTTCATTTGCGCGCAGGCTAAACACCACACTTAACGTCATGCCAGCCACAAACAGGCCGATCACGCCCATCAGCAGCCATACAAAATAACGGCGCAATGAAGCGGGGCGATGCTGTGCCGAGGCGTGGGTGACGGTCATGTTCAGGCCCGCGACAGAGATCGCAAGGCTTGGCGGATGGCTTCGCCCACCGGCAAATCGGGCGACAACGGGCGCAAGGCCTCGGTCGTCTCGCGCTCGTTGTAACCCAGCGCCAGCAGCGCCTGACGCACATCGTCCGACACGCTCGCCGTCCCCGTCACGGTGGCAATCGCGCCAGCGAACACCGGCTTGCCCTTGAGTTCCAGCAGCAGGCGTTCGGCGGTTTTCTTGCCGATGCCCGGGACTTTGACGATGCGGCCGATTTCCTGCGCGGCTATCGCAGCCGACAAATCATTCACGCTCAAACCGGACAACACCGACAGCGCGGTTTTTGCGCCAATACCGGACACTTTCAGCAACTCACGAAACGCCGTACGCTCGATATCGCTGGCAAAGCCGTACAGCAGATGCGCATCCTCGCGAATCGCCAGATGCGTCAGCAGGCTCACTTTTTCGCCCAGCGCGGGCAGGTTGTAGAACGTGCTCATCGGCACGTCGATTTCGTAGCCGACGCCCCCCACGTCCACCAGCACTTGCGGCGGCTGCTTGGCGGCGAGGATGCCGCAAATACGGCCGATCACAAGAAGCCTCCAGAGACCAGCAGGGCGGTTGCCAGCAGCAAGGGCAACGCATGCGCGGCAAGCAGGGTCAGCTTGATCGCCGGAGCGAGCTGCCCGGGTGTTGCTGCAAAACGCCGCAATTGCCGCCACCCCTGCACGGCGGGTATCCAGGCGACGAACGCCATTGCGGCTGCCAACGGCAACGCCCTAAAGGACTCCGATCCACTACGTGCTAAAGCGCGTGTGGAATCGTGTGCGCCCAACAGCAGGCCGCCCAGCAGCGCCAGCGCAGCCAGCAGCAGCAGCAGGCCATAGCCCCACGCAGCGACCTCCGGTTGCAGCCGTGCCACCCAATGCAGCTTGCCGCTGGCACGGTCGGCATCGCGATCGGGAAACTGGTTGATGTAGAGGATGTTGGCGACCAGCAGCGCATAGGGTGCGCCTGCCAGCCAGGCCAGCGGCGCAAATGCGCCGCGCTGTGCATAATCCGCGCCGACGACGACGAGCAGGAATCCGGTTGCCACGCACAGCTCGCCGACACCCCGGCTGTTCAATTGCAGCGGCGGCGCCGAGTAGGCCCAGCCAATGGCAAGACCGGCCAGTCCGATCCAGAACAGTCCCGCGCCCGCTACGCTCAGCAGCCACAGCCCGCCAGCTATCGTGGCGGCAAACAGCGCGACAGCAAAAAGCAGCACCTGGCGCGGCGACAGCACGCCGTTCTGAATGAAGCGGCTACCGCCAGTGAAAGGATAGATGCGCTGTGTATTGCGCGCGTCGGTGCCGTTGAGATGATCGCAATAATCGTTGAGCACATTGATGCCCGCATGCGCCAGCAGCGCCAGCAACAGCGTGACCAGCGCGCGCTCCCAATCGAACGCCGCGCCGCCCGCGACTGCCGTGGCAAAGCCCAGCAGGCAGCCGGCCAGGGTGATGGTAAGGAAGGCCGGACGCGTCGCCAATACATAGCGGGCCCATGGATTGGCCAGGCGCTCGCGCGAAGGTTCGAGTGATGCCAGGGTGGTGCTCATACCAATCGTCCGCCTTTCATGCGTAGACCTGCTGTCGAATGCGCGCCCAGGCGGCTGCCATGCGCGTGGGTGATGGCGCAGGCCAGCGCGTCGGCGGCGTCGGCCGTCGGCGCGACGGGCAGACCCAATAAGCGTTTGACCATTTCCTGTACCTGTTCCTTGGCGGCCTTGCCGTGACCGGCCACCGCCTGCTTGATTTGCAGCGCCGTGTATTCGGCGACCAGCAGCTCATTCGACACCGCTGCGCAAATCGCGGCACCGCGTGCCTGCCCGAGCAGCAGCGTGGATTGTGGATTGACATTGACGAAGACGATTTCCACCGCGCAGGTGTCGGGCTGCCAGGTGGTGATGACCTCGTTCAGCCCGGCGAACAGCACGCCCAGCCGTTGCGGCAATTCGCCCTCACCGCTTTTGATGACCCCGCTGGCGACATAGGCCAACTTCTGGCCGGTCTGCTCGATCAAGCCAAAGCCGGTGATGCGCAAGCCGGGATCAATGCCGAGGATGCGCACAACGGGGTTTATTCGGGCAGCACGGCGTTGGTGTAAACATCCTGCACATCGTCGAGCACTTCCAGCGCATCGAGGATTTTCTGCATCTTGACTGCGTCGTCGCCAGCGAGTTCGGTCTCGCCCTCGGCGCGCATGGTGATCTCGGCGACCGCCGGTTTGAACCCGGCTTTTTCCAGCGCCTCTTTCACCATTTCAAACGCCTTGGGATCAGGCGAGGTCAGCACCTCGATCGAGCCGTCCTCGTTGGGGATGACATCATCCGCGCCGGCTTCCAGCGCAACGTCCATCACCGCATCCTCGCTCGCGCCCGGCTCCAGAATGATCTGGCCGCAGTGCTTGAACTGGAACGCCACGCAGCCATCGGTGCCCATGTTGCCGCCGTGCTTGACGAAGGCGTGGCGCACGTCGGCGACGGTGCGCACCTTGTTGTCGGTGAGGCAATCGACGATCACCGCAACGCCGCCGATGCCGTAGCCTTCGTAGCGTGCTTCTTCATAGTTGACACCGTCGAGCTGGCCGCTGCCGCGCTTGACCGCGTTTTCAATGTTGTCTTTCGGCATCGACTCGGCCTTGGCCTTGTCGATTGCCAGCCGCAGACGCGGGTTCATGCCGACGTCGCCGCCGCCCATTTTGGCGGCCACGGTGATTTCCTTGATAAGCTTGGTGAAGACCTTGCCACGCTTGGCATCCTGACGACCTTTACGGTGCTGGATGTTGGCCCATTTCGAATGTCCTGCCATGTTGATTCCAACGCTAACTGAATAGCCGGAGATTTTACACCGTGACCACGCCTCTCCGTTTCGGCATCGACCTCGGCGGCAGCAAAATCGAGCTGATCGCGCTCGACGTCGCCGGCCAGGAAATCCTGCGCCGCCGCGTGCCCACGCCGCAAAATGACTATCTCGCCACGGTGGCTGCAGTGGCCGCACTGGTCCATCAGGCTGAATTCGAACTGGGGCAAACCGCCAGCATCGGCATCGGCACGCCTGGCGCCATCTCGCCCGCAACCGGCCTGATGAAGAACTGCAATTCGACCTGCCTCAATGGCCAGCCCCTGCAGCAGGATCTTGAGCATGCACTG
>JAABQE010000077.1 GCA_011391655.1 Hydrogenophilales bacterium | reverse complement strand
ACGACAGCGTATTGGAAAACAGGTTGATGGCGGTTTCCAGCGTCTCGATCGCCGTCACCAGAATGCGTTCGCCCAGTCCGGCCCTGGCTTCATGCCACTTGAACGCTGCCACCACGGCAATGCCCACCCCCGCGAGCACCGCAGCCGGCCGGGCGACATCCGCCGCGCCGGCGAGGCTCGCCAGCCCACCCACGGCGCCGAGATAGAACGCCAGACCGGCCAGCCCACTGGAATCGAACAGCGCTTCGGCAGCACGACCGGCCACCCCCTTGTTCCAGGCATTGGCCAGCAGTGTAAAGGTGATGAAGCCGACGCCGAAACCCACCGCCAGGGTCAGCACCCGGATCGGGTCATGCAGCGGCGACAGCCAGAGCGGCGAAAGGATGTCCTCAAAACCAAAAACGCTGCCGTAGAGCAGACCGAACAGCATCGACACCGCACCTGCCGCAATGCCCACCCAGGCCATGCGCCCGAGACGCCGGTACAAGGCGGCAGCCAGCAACAGGATCACTGCGCCGTGGCCGATGTCGCCGAACATGGCGCCGAACAGCAGCAGGTAGGTGAAGGCGAACGGCAGCGCCGGGTCGAATTCGCCGTAGCGCGGCACCCCGTAACTTTTCACCAGCGGAACAAAGGGGCTGAGCCAGCCGGGATAGCGTACCAGCGAGGGCACCTCGGCGACTTCGCGTGCAGAAGGTTCGCGCACATCGAGCCAGGTGCGCCCGTGAAAATGCGTATCCAGCGTGCCGCGCAGGGCGTCCAGTTGCCGACGCGGAATCCAGCCCGACAGGGCAGCCAACCCACCCTTGCCGCGCACCCCGGCCAGCGCGGCCTCGGCCAGCGGACGCGCCAGGGCCACACGCAGGCGCGCTTCATGCAGGCGCGGGCCGAAGCGGTCGCGCAAGCCATCCCTGACATCGCATGTCGCGCCGGATTGGGTATCCAGCCGGGTGCGTTCTGCTTCCATCCAGGTTCGTGCGGCTTGCGGATGGGTACGCAACTCGTCCGGCACCGGCAGTTCGCGCCAGCCCGCCTGGGCCAGCAGGCCACGCACTTCGTCCTGACGGGTGCGCGGGCCGGCAATCACCGCGAATACCTGCTCGCCGACCTGATCGAAGCGCGACACCAGATGGTCGGTCATGGCCAGCGCTTCGGTGACTCGCTTGACCCCTGCCGCCGGCAGGCTGCCGATGTTGACCGCCAGCAAACTGTCGGCGCGCAGCAGATGAGACAGGTCCACGTTCAGCCGCTCCAGTTTGGCCAGCGTGTCTTCCAGCGCGTCGAGGTGGCTGCGCGCCTCCGTGATCTGGTCTTCACTTTCATGACATGCCAGGCAGGCAGTCCACACGTCCTTCAGCCAGCCGTTCAATTCGTCCAGATCGGCCAGCGCCGGCGCTTCGGCATCGGCGGAAATCGTCAGGGGGCCGGTGTCACCGCACTGCTCAATCAGCTTCGACAGGCGGGCTTCGGCTTCCAGCCAGGCTTCGCGATAGGCGATGGCGGGCGACTCCCTGAACGCGTCCAGCGCACAGGGCGAAGGATTGAAGGCACCGAATCGAGCCAATGCCAGCGCGGCATCCTGCGCTTCGGACGCCAGCATCATCAGCTGGATTTTGAGCAGGGGTTCGGCGCGCAGCATCAGGCCACCCCGGCGGGAGCACGCTGTAGCGCCTGCCGGATATCGGCATCGGCCAAGCCGAGATGGCGGCCGCGCAATACCGCACGCACTGCGCGCAGATCGCGCTCGCGCAAAATCAGGTAGGCGAAGGTGCGGGCAATCGCGGGCGCGCTGGAATGCAAAACCCGCTGCGCCTGTCCGGCAGCGGTGTGCTCCATCTGGGCGAACACGCCGGGAATGTCCGTTACGCCAGACAGCCGTGCCTGCCAAGCCAGAGGCAATGCGGCAAGCACCGCTTCCAGGCTGTCCAGCGTGGCCAGGTGTTGCAGTTGCCTGCCAGACAGGGTGTAACGCGAGCCTACCAGCAGGTAATACACCTGCGCTGGCGGCAGCTTGTAGTTGAAGCGGTAGCGCAGCAGCCACACCAGGTTGATGCGGTCGATCAGGTTGGCCATAAGGCTGCGGAAAGGCGCGCCCACCGTTACTTCCAGCGGTTGGGCGCGCAGGGTCAGGCCTTCGTAATAGCCGCGATCCAGCGCCGCATCCAGGCTAAAGGGGTCCTGGCTCTGTTCGAAAGCCCGCCTGGCGTGGCGCACGATGCCCGCATAGGGGCCCGCTTCCAGGCGGCGCAACAACTCGCCGACATCCTCGGCATGTGCCAGATCCTGAACATCCAGCCGGCCGAATGCGCCCATCGGAATCAGCCGGGCAAGCACCGCGGCGGGGCGTTCGCCGGTCATCTTGCTGCGCAGCAGGGTCTTGACATTGGAAATCTCGAAACGCGCGGTCCAGAAAATCAGAAAGCCACGCGCACTGCCTGAAAGCGGCCGCAGCATCACCCGCGTCTCGTCGAGGATTTGCGCAATGATGCGTTGCTCCAGCGAGCGGGCATCCTGCTGCCGCGCAGCGAGGCTGTCGTATCCCACGGCCAGTTGCGCCAAGCCGCGCCGGGCCAGGGTGTCGTCCGCCACCTCATCCGGCACAGAGATGAGCGCGTCGATTTCATCGTCTCGCCAGAGGCGGCCGGCAAACAGGCTGACACGGGTAGTGAGGTAAGCAGACATCGTGGTCTAGCCAGGTGATTGTTGAAACGACGCCGTACTCACCGCACGAAGCGGGGCTTATCGGGTCGGGTCGAGCAACAGGGTCAGCGCAGCATTGACTGCCTCGGGTTCGTGCCGGGAAGCCAGTTCACGCAGATTGCGCTGGCGTTCGCCGTACTTGCGTGTCAGTTCGGACACTGACTGTTCGGCACGCCCCTCCGCTTCTTTGAGAAAAGGCGCCCGCAATTCGGCCCGCCCTGCCTCAAAACGTGCTTCTACATCGCGCACAGCAGCCAGCGCATCTTCGATCATGCGCTGACGTTCCTGACTGGCCGCATCGATTATCGTTTGCGCGCGGGCCTCGGTTTCCAGCAGGTGCTGCAGTTGGGCGTCCACCGAATTACATGCCCACGACCAGCATCAGGCCAGTGGCCGCAATGCCGATGCCGGCGACGCGTATCGCATGGCGGCCGATCAGGCTGCTCGCGATGCCCACGCCATGCAGAAAACCCGTGGCCAGCACAAAGCCCAGGGCATAGAGTACGGGCGACGCCGCCTGCGGCATCTCCAGTCCGTGGGCGTAGCCGTGAAACAGGGCAAAGCTGGCCGTGAGCGCCATGCCAGCCGTTACCGCCCACTGGCGCCGGGTGGCGATCAGCAGTCCCAACACCAGCACCGACAGCGCGATGGCAGTTTCGACATGCGGCAACACGATGCCTGATCCAGCCATGCCCCCGCCCACAAGCATCGCACCGACAAAGGCCGCAGGCACAGCCCACAGCGCCCGCCCGCCCTGCTGCGCCGCCCACAGGCCGATCGCGACCATGGCAAGCAGGTGATCCAGCCCCACAAAGGGGTGGGCCAGGCCACCGGCAAAACCGGTCGCGGAATGGTCGCCCGTGTGCGCGGATGCTGTTCCGGCAACCAGGCTCAATGCGGCCAGGGTAAACGTGCGTGAATATTTCATCAGGTTCATTGCGTGTTCTCCAGTTGCGAATGACTTCAGCCGAATGAAGCCGGCATTACTTGATTTTGACCTGCACCAGTTCCTCGCCATCCGGATCGGTCACGTGCACGGCACAGGCAATGCACGGGTCGAACGAGTGAATGGTGCGCAGGATCTCGATCGGCTGTTTCGGGTCGGCCATCACATGGTTGTCCTGCAACGCAGCTTCATAGGCGCCCGGCTGGCCGTTTGCGTCGCGCGGACCGGCGTTCCAGGTACTGGGCACCACCGCCTGATAGTTGGTGATTTTGGCATCGTCGATGACGATCCAGTGACTCAAACCGCCGCGCGGCGCTTCCATCAGCCCGACCCCCTGCATATGGCTGGGCCAGGTCGACGGATCCCAGTACTGGTCGTTGAAGGTGCGCACATCGCCGGCCTTGATGTTGGCGATGAGCTGGTCGTACCAGCCTTGCATGGCGTCGGCCAGGATCTTCGATTCCAGCGTGCGCGCGGCGGTGCGGCCGAGCGTGGAGAACAGTGCCTCGACCGGCACGTCGAGCGTCTTCAACGTCATGCCCACCAGTTCCTTCGCTTGTTCATTGCCGCTGGCATACAGCATCAGTACGCGGGCGAGCGGGCCGACTTCCATCGACTTGCCCTGCCAGCGCGGCGACTTCATCCAGGAATATTTCTGGTCCACATTGAGGTGTTCATAAGGCGGTTTCGGCCCGGTGTAATTGAGCTCGGTTTCGCCCTTGAACGGATGCAAACCCTGCGCATCGCCCTGACTGTATTTGTACCAGGAGTGGCTGACGAATTCCTGGATCTCGTTGTCCGCATCCAGATCGATCGGATGAATTTTGGTCAGGTCGCGGTTGAGAATCACGCCACGCGGAATCAGGTAGGAATCCGGATCCCAGAAACCCTTCGATGGCAGATCGCCAAACGACAGGAAATTGCCCAGGCCTTCGCCGCGTCCGCCCCAGTCCTTATAGAAACCGGCGATGGCGAGGGTATCGGGCACATAGACCTGATCGACGAAATCGCGCATCTGTTTGATGACGTTCTGCACCGTCTGCAGGCCTACCATGTTGAGCGCGGTGGCCTCCTGGCCGCCGCCACCGCTGGTGTGCACGGAAATGGCCGAAGGCACGCCACCCACCACGAAATTGGGATGCGGATTCTTGCCGCCGAAAATGGTGTGCAGCTTGACCACGTCGCGCTGCCAGGCAAGCGCATCGAGGTAATGCGCCACCGCCATCAGGTTGGCTTCCGGCGGCAGCTTGTAGGCCGGATGACCCCAGTAGGCATTGGCGAAAATCCCGAGTTGGCCCTGTTCGACAAAGGTCTTCACCTTCTTTTGTACGTCGGCAAAATAGCCCGGCGAGGACTTGGGATAGTTGGACAGGCTTTGCGCCAACACCGAGGTGGCCTTGGGGTCGGCTTTCAGTGCGGACACCACGTCGACCCAGTCGAGCGCGTGCAGGTGATAGAAGTGCATCACGTGGTCGTGCACGTATTGCGCGGCGATCATCAGGTTGCGGATCAGCTCGGCATTCTGCGGAATGCTGTAGCTGGGGATGGCGCGATGCAGCGCATCCTCCACCGAACGCACCGAAGCGATGCCGTGCACCAGGGTGCATACGCCGCAGATGCGCTGGGCGAACGCCCAGGCATCGCGCGGATCACGCCCGCGCAGGATGATCTCGATGCCGCGCACCATGGTGCCGGCGGAATACGCGCTGGTGATCCTGCCGTCAGCGTCGGTTTCTGCCTCGATGCGCAGATGGCCCTCGATGCGGGTGATGGGGTCAACGACGATGCGTTGTGCTGTGGTCATGGGTCAAACTCCTTCGGTCTTGGCGGCCGCTTGCGGCTTTTGCGCAGGGATGTGTTCAGCGATCATCTCGGTCAGACCGATCACCGGGATATCCATCTGGTAATGCTCGAGGCCTTCTTCCAGCACGATGCGGCAGTTGGCACAAGCAGTCACCACCCGATCCGGCTTCACCGTATCGAACTGGGATTTTTTCTTCTTGAAGGCTTCCAGCCGCAGCTCTTCACCCTCTTCGATAGCTGACGCACCGCCGCCACCGCCGCAGCACCAGTTCATGAAACCGGCATCGGGCATCTCGACGAAGTTCTTCGCCACCATATTCATCAGCGTGCGGGGTTGCTGGATCACGCCGCCACGACGCACCAGCTGGCAGGGATCGTGAAAGGTCAGCTTGTCGGTCTCGAAGCCCTCGGTTTTCAGCAAGCCCTGAGCCTGGAATTCACCCAGCACTTCGATGATGTGCTTGACTTCAAAGGTGAACGGCCGCCCGACCAGGTTGGCGCCTTCCCAGCGCAGCGCGGTATAGGCGTGGCCGCACTCGGGACTGATCACCGTTTTGACCTTGAGCTTTTCCGCGCCCTCGACGATGCGCGAGACGATCACTTTGGCCAGGTCCGAATTGCCGATCTGGATGCCGGCATTGGTCGCCTCGAACGCAGTCGAACACAGCGTCCAGGTCTTGCCAGCCTGCTGCATGATCTTGGCGACGGCACCGAGGTATTCCGGGAAGTTCATGATTTCCATCGAAGACAGCATCACCATGTACTCGGCGCCCACGGCATCGAGCGGAATCGGAATGCCGTAGTCTTCTTCCACGTGCTTCATCTGCGCCTGTACCGCGGGCAACTTGACGTTCATCGGGCTGCCAACGGTAATGGTGCGGTTGACTGCGCCCTTGATGCCTTCCGGTGCATGGCCGGAGGCCGACATGCCCTCGCGGAACTTGCGCACCATGTAGACGATGTCGTTGCCGACCGGGCAGACCGCTGAACAACGGCCGCACAGCGTGCAGCTGTTGTAGACCAACTCCTGCCATTGATCGAGTTCGCCATCGGTCACCGGCTTGGACAGGCCGACCATTTTCTTCAGCCGCCCCAGCAGGGTGTATTCCTGCTCGTAGACGCGGCGCAACGGCTCCAGCTTGTGAATCGGCGTGTATTTGGGGTCGCCGGTTTCGGTGTAGAACAGACAGGCTTCGGCACACAGGCCGCAGTGCACACAGCTGTTGAAGTAGCTGGCGATGGGCGCGTCGATGACTTCCTTGAGGACGCGGATGCCTTTTTCGAGGGTGGCGCTCATACTGGAACTCCCTTATGCCCGTTGACCCGACCGTTGTACCAGCGCGAGCCGAACAGCGTGAAAACATGGAACAGCTTGGTGAAAGGCAGCACGATGAGCAGGATTTCCACGCTCAGGATGTGCAGCGCCAGCATCGTGGCATAAGGCAGCAACAGATGCTGTACTGCCATCCAGCCAGTCAGCACCGGCAGGAACGTCACGGTCCAGGTAAACCAGTCCTCAAAGGTGCTGAGAAATCGCTTGACCGGCTTGTTGATGCGGTCGACCAGCACCACCACCATCGCGGCCATCGTCACCACTGCGGCCAGGTCGATGAACTGCGATGGCAGGCCGGGCCAGGACAGACCGGTGAGGTTCTTGATCAGCAGGATGTGCGGGGAGAACCCGAACACGACGATCGCCAGACCAAGGTGAAAAGCATAGCCGCCGATGTAGCTCACCGGTGAACGCTTGAGCATGCCGGGTGGCGGAATCGAACGCCGGAACACGGTATGCAGGCCGGATGCGCCGGACGTGTGGCGCGGCGCGGACAGATCCTTCTTGCGTCCCAGCGAATAGATTTCAAACAAACGCCACAGCACGCCCAGCAGGAAAATACCAACAGCGATGTCGAGTCCCGGCCCACGCACCCAAGTCAGAAATTGCAGATCAGTCATCATCATTTCTCCAAGTCGGCCAGGGTGGTGGTCTCGTGCGCGGATTTGGCAGCGCCCTTCTTGGCGCGGTTGGCGAAACTCAGCCCCACGCCCACGGCCGCGCCTGCCACTGCAGCGGCGGCTGCGATCTTGAGCGGGTCAGCCGGCATCGACAGCGCCTTGTAGAAGCCACCCGCATCCCAGAAATCGGGTTCGGAACAACCGAGGCAACCATGGCCGGATTCCACTGGCCAGGAGGTGCCGCCGTTCCACTTCACCGTGGCGCAGGCGTTGTAAGTGACCGGCCCCTTGCAGCCGAGCTCGAACAGGCACCAGCCCTGGCGCGCACCCTCGTCATCGAAGGTCTTGGCGAATTTGCCCTGGTCGTAGAACGGCCGGCGGTAGCAGCGATCGTGAATGGTTTCGCCGAAGAAGGCTTTTGGCCGGCCTTTATCGTCGAGTTCCGGCAAGGTGCCGAAGGTGAGGTAATGCGCCAGCACACCGGTCATCACCACCGGGATAGGCGGGCAGCCGGGAATGTTGACGATGGGTTTGTTCTTGATGATGTCGGACACCGACACCGCGCCGGTTGGATTCGGGTTGGCTTTCGGAATGCCGCCGTAAGAGGCACAGGAACCCATGGCGATGATGGCGGCTGCACCCTCGGCGGCTTCTTTCAGGATGTCCACATTGGAACGCCCGCCGATGCAGGAATAGGCGCCGTCGAGCCCAAGCGGAATCGAACCGTCGACAATCAGCAGATACTTGCCGTGGTTCTCCTTCATCGCGGCATGTCGTGCCTCTTCGGCCTGGTGCCCGGCGGCGGCCATCAGGGTCTCCTGATAGTCGAGCGAGATCAGGTCGAAGATCATGCCTTCCAGCGTCGGAGAGTGCGAGCGGGTGATTGATTCGGTACAGCCGGTACATTCCTGGAACGGCAGCCAGATCACCGAGGGTCTGCGGGTCGCAGCCATCGCAGCTGCCATTGCACGCCCGGCCGAGGGCGGCAAGGCCATCATCGAGGCCAGTGTGGCGCAGTATTTGAGAAAAGTGCGACGGCTTACCCCTTGCCGCACAAGTGTATCGATCAATGGACCCTGCATGATGCTCGTCTCCCCGATTTAAAACGCTACAACATTAATGCCAGTCTTCTTTCACTCTAACTTCACTCTAGTGGTCAGATAACCTGGATTCAAGATATTCCTGTCCTATTTGAACATCTTGAGGATGGGCTTTCACCAATTCGGGCACAAACGCGACCTCGATGAATTGCGAAGTGACTGCGCCCTGTTCGTTGTGATGCGTGACCCACCAGACGCCGGAGCAGGCCGTCTCGTTGAGCGTGGATTCACCATTGGCCTGCAGGGTGATGCTGATTTCGCCCGCACCGAGCTGCTCTTGTAACCACGCCAGATCAGCGGGGGTCAGCGGCAACGCTGACAAGTCGATAGCGGAAGGTTCGCCGGTGGCCAGCAGTCGCCGCACCTGTTCCAGCACTTCGCGCAGCAGGGGCGGCGCATTGCCGGTCAGGCCGGGTTCGCTTGAGGGCGCGTGGATAACGTGGATGGGGATGGCGTCAAGCGACATGGTGCCATTCCCTGATCAGGTCATGAATCGCTGCACAGGCGGGCGGAATGGCGGCGGCTACGGCGGGCGTGGGCTGCTCGCCCCAATCGACGACGTCAGGCTGGATCGCGAGCATCGCCCGTTTTTCAGGCCAGTGACCGGCCAGAATCGCGATGACGCGCAAATCCGTCAGCCCTACTTCGTGCACGGTGGATTTGCGATTGCTCATCAGAAATGCATCCATTTCCTCGCCTTTCAGCAACGTCCATTCACCCGGTTTTGCTTTTATATTGGCGGCATCGACCACGATCAGCGCATCGGCGTCCTCGATCGGCCCCGCCAGAGTGAACGACAGCGTGCCGCCATCAAGCAAGGTCACGTCTGGCCAATTCGCCAGCTCGGGTTCCAGCGCCTGCAGCACATGAATGCCGATGCCTTCGTCGGTGAGCAGGGTATTGCCGATGCCGAGCACGAGCGTTTTCATGGTTTCAATCTACCAGTACGGTTCTCGGATAACAACCAAGTAATTCGCTCAAGCTTCTGATTATCCATAATGTTTTTGTAATATTTCTGGCCGGGCGCAGGGTCGGCAAATCACATATACTGAGCCGTGTGTAGTTTCTGATTGCTGAATATGTGCCTTGCCATCCCGATGCAAATCGAATCAATCGAAGGCTTTACCGCCCGCTGCCAGGCCAAGGGCGTGTGGCGCGACGTCAGCCTGTTCATGATGCAGGACGAGCCGCCCGCAGTCGGTGACTACGTCATGGTGCACGTCGGCTACGCCATCCAGAAGATAGCCGAATCCGATGCCCGCACCACTTGGGAACTGCTCGATCAGATCCTGGAGGAAAGCGGTGCATGAACTGGCAGTCGCCCAGGCGCTTGTCGAGCAGGTGGATGCCGTGATCGATCAGCACGGAGCGACGCAAGCCAGCCTGATTCGCGTGCGCATCGGCCCGCTCGCCGGCGTGGTGCCCGAACTGCTGGCCACAGCCTTTCCGCTGGCCGCCGCCGGCAGCCGCATGGAACACGCCGCACTCGAATTCAGCCACGCACCGATCCAGGTACGCTGCCAGACCTGCGGCGCCGAGACCGAAGCCGCGATGAATCGCCTGATCTGCGGCGCCTGCGGCGACTGGCACACCCAGATTATTTCCGGCGACGAACTGCTGCTCGAAAGCGTCGAACTCGAAACCACCCCTTCCCTGACCTCTGAATCCTGATCCCTGGCCCCTAAAAATGTGTGATACCTGCGGCTGCAACCTCACCCCCGGCAACAAGCACCTCGCGTTCAAGCCCGTCGCCAAGGGCGCGACCGCCGTCTCCGTACTGAAAGGCCTGCTGGCGAAGAACGACGACCAGGCCGCGCACAACCGCGAGCACTTCGACCACCGCGGCATCCTCGCGATCAACCTGATGTCGTCGCCTGGCTCCGGCAAGACCGCGCTACTCGAAGCCACGCTCGTCGCGCTGAAAAATGAATTCACCTGCGCCGTAATCGAGGGCGACCTCGAAACTGAAAACGACGCCGAGCGCATCCGCGCCAAGGGCGTGCAGGCGCACCAGATCGTCACCGGCACCGCCTGCCACCTCGACGCGCATCTGGTGCACGACGCGCTGCATCACATGAACCTCGACGGCGTCGACATCCTGTTCATCGAGAACGTCGGCAACCTGGTCTGCCCCGCCAGCTTTGACCTCGGCCAGCACCTCAACGTCACCCTGCTCTCGGTCACCGAAGGCGACGACAAGCCGGCCAAATATCCGGTGATGTTCCGCGCCGCCGACGCCATGCTGCTGACCAAGACCGACCTCTTGGCGGTGCTCGATGACTTCGATCCGGACAAGGCCGAGGCGCACCTGCGCAATCTGGCTAACCCGGCACCCGTGATGCGGCTCTCGGCGCGCAAGGAACTGGACATGGAGGCCTGGTACGCTTGGTTGCGCGAGCAGTTGGCCGCCCAGCGCGCGCGGGTGGCGCTCGGTCAATCGCGCCGACCGGCGATTCAGAGCGACGGCATGAAATATCACAGCGTCACCGCCTAAGAAAATGCTGAACGCACCCGTTTTTCCATTCCGGCGAACGCCGGAATCCAGCTTAATCAACCCACCGGAACCCGGCCTGCGCCGGGGTGACACGCTGTAATGGATAACGCTCGCGCCTGGCTGGAAAAAATCCACGCCCTCGAATTCGACCGCACCGTCAAGATCATGAACGTGTGCGGCGGCCACGAGCGCTCGATCACCCACGCCGGCTTGCGCGGTGCGCTGCCGAAGTGGGTCGAACTGGTGCCCGGCCCCGGCTGCCCGGTGTGCATCTGCCCGGAAGAAGATGTCTATCAGGCGATGCAACTGGCGCTGCAGGACAAGGTGATCCTGGTCGCCTTCGGCGACATGCTGCGGGTGCCCGTCAACGTGAAGAAAGGCGAGGTGCGCTCACTGGCCGAGGCGCAGGCTGCCGGTGCCGACGTGCGGCCGATCGCCAGCCCGCTCGATGCGCGCAAGATCGCACTGGAGAATCCGGATCGCCCGGTGGTGTTCTTCGCCGCCGGTTTCGAGACCACCACCGCGCCGACCGCGGCGATGCTGTCCGAGGGCCTGCCGGACAATCTGTCAGTGTTGCTGTCCGGAAGGCTGACCTGGCCCGCGGTGGCGATGCTGCTCGATTCCGGTAGCCCCGGCTTCGACGCACTGGTCGCGCCGGGCCACGTCTCCACTGTGATGGGGCCGGAGGAATGGACCTTCGTGGTGGACAAGCACCAGATCCCCGCCGCGGTCGCCGGCTTCGCGCCGGAGTCCCTGCTGGCCTCCTTCTATTCCGTGCTGCGCCAGCTGAAAAGCGGCGAGCGCTTTCTTGACAACTGTTACCGCGAAGTCGTGCATCCCGGCGGCAACCCCACTGCGCGGCGTTTGCTCAATGAAACCCTCGACATCGTCGACGCCAATTGGCGCGGCATCGGCATCATCCCCAACTCGGGCTATGCACTGAAACCCGCATTCGCCAAACACGATGCGCGTCTGCTGTTCCCCGACCATGCGGACCCCGACCGCCGCCGCGCAGGCGAAATGCCGCCCGGCTGTGATTGCGCGCAGGTCGTGCTGGGCAAGATCTATCCCAACCAGTGCCGCATCTACGGCAAGGCCTGCACCCCGCGTAACCCAGTCGGTCCCTGCATGGTGTCGGACGAAGGCGCCTGCCGCATCTGGTGGGCGGGCGGTGTGCGCGTAACCGTCGATGCCTGAACGCGCAGCTCGATACATCACCATCAGCGGCCGGGTGCAGGGCGTGGGGTTTCGGCCCTTCGTCTATCGACTCGCTCATCAACATGGCATCACGGGCTGGGTTCGCAACGTCGACGGTGCGGTGGAAATCCACGCCGAAGGCAGACCCGCGCAACTCCAGCGTTTCAGCAACGCGCTGCTGAGCGAAGCGCCGCCGCTGTCCGCCCCCGGTCCGCTTGCCATTGCGGCATGCGAACCCGAACACGCTGCAGCGTTTGCCATCCTCGACAGCGCAGCTTCAAGTCATGCCGACATCCATCTGCCGCCTGACGGCTTTGTCTGCGCCGACTGCCTGGCCGAACTGTACGACCCGGCCAACCGCCGCCATCGCTATCCCTTCATCAACTGCACCCAGTGCGGCCCGCGCTACACGTTGATCACCGCCCTGCCCTACGACCGCCCCAATACGGCGATGCACAACTTTGCGCTGTGTCCGGATTGCCGGCGCGAATACGAGAATCCGCTCGACCGGCGTTTTCATGCCGAGCCGATTGCTTGTCCGGCGTGCGGGCCGCACTTGCAATTCGTTTCAGACGGGGAAAAACACGACGGCGATGAAGCAGCGCTGGCCGCCACCGTCGCTGCATTACGCGCCGGGAAAATCGTCGCGGTGAAAGGCGTCGGCGGCTACCACCTGCTGTGCGACGCCACCAACGATGAAGCCGTCGCCGCGCTGCGCGCCCGCAAGCCGCGTCCAACCAAACCATTAGCCGTGATGCTGCGCGACCTCGATGCCGTGCGTGCACTAGTGCACACCACGCCGGAACTGGAAACATTCCTGGCTTCGCCCGAACGCCCCATCGTGCTGCTGACCAAGCGTGCCGATTCGAAACTGTCTGAACTTATCGCTCCCGGCCTCACGGAAATCGGCTGCCTGCTGCCCTACTCGCCCTTGCACGACCTGCTGCTCGCCGACTTCGGCGGGCCGCTGGTGGCGACCTCCGGCAATCTCTCCGGCGAGCCGGTGCTGACCGACAACGCGGAAGCGCAAACCCGGCTTGCCCATCTCGCCGACGCCTTCCTGCACCACAACCGCCCGATCGTGCGGCCGGCCGACGACCCGGTGTATCGCGCAATCGCCGGCCACCCCCGGCCGCTGCGTCTGGGGCGAGGCCTCGCGCCGCTGGAACTCGAATTGCCCATGGCGCTTGCCGAGCCCGTACTGGCGCTCGGCAGCCACATGAAGAACACACTCTGCCTCGCCTGGGGCACACGCGCCGTCGTCTCGCCGCACATTGGCGAACTCGACACGCTGCGCAGCCTCGACACTCTGGCGCAAGTCGCAGCCGACCTGCAGCGCCTGTACCAGGTGCAAGCCAGCAAACTCATCGTCGACCGCCACCCCGGCTATGGCTACCGCCGCTTTGCGCGTGACAGCGGCTTGCCGCTGGTTGAAGTCTGGCATCACCGCGCCCACGCCTCGGCGCTGGCCTGGGAGTTTCCGCATGTGGACGAATGGATCGTGTTCGCCTGGGACGGCATCGGCCTCGGCGAGGACGGCACGCTGTGGGGTGGCGAAGCTTTCACGGGTGCGCCCGGCAGCTGGAAGCACGCTGCATCGATGCGGCCATTCCGCCTGCCCGGCGGCGACAAGGCCGGGCGCGAGCCGTGGCGTGCTGCGGC
>JAABQE010000076.1 GCA_011391655.1 Hydrogenophilales bacterium | reverse complement strand
ATGCTGGCAGCTGACGTTGCAGTCTGGCGCGTGTGGCAGGCAGCGGGCGGTGCAACCCCCGCATTGCTGGCAGGCCACAGCCTCGGTGAATACGCAGCGTTGGTTGCTTCGGGTGCCTTGAGTTTCACCGACGCAATCAAGTTGGTGCGTTTTCGCGCCGAGGCGATGCAGGCGTCCGTGCCCGAAGGTGTCGGTGCGATGGCAGCGATTCTGGGTCTGGATGACGACGCCGTGCGCGCGGTGTGTGCCGAGGCGGCGGCGGGCGAAGTGGTTGAGGCGGTGAACCTCAATTCACCCGGTCAGGTGGTGATTGCCGGCAACAAGGCCGCAGTTGAACGCGCCATGGTGCTGGCGAAGGAGCGTGGTGCCAAGCGTGCGCTACCGTTGCCGGTCAGCGTGCCGTCGCATTCCTCGCTGATGCTGCCCGCTGCCGAAAAATTACTGGCGCATTTGCAAACTATAACGATTACAGCGCCTGCAATTCCCGTGCTGCACAACACTGATGTGCAAAGCCATGCCGACGCGAACGCTATTCGTGTCGCGCTGGCCAGGCAGCTGCATACCCCAGTGCGCTGGGTCGAGACGGTGCAGGCCCTGAAAGCCGCTGGCATCGAACGCGTGATCGAATGCGGCCCCGGCAAGGTGCTGGCCGGTCTCAACAAGCGCATCGACGACAGCCTGCCGGCCATGGCACTGGTGGACGAAGCCAGCCTGCAGGCTGCATTGAACAACTGATGGGAGACAACATGCTGCAAGAACGCCTCGCGCACAGCGCGAATCTTGAAGGCCAGGTGGCCCTCATTACGGGCGCCAGCCGTGGCATCGGCCAGGCAATCGCGCTGGCGCTCGGCAACGCCGGGGCCACCGTAATCGGTACCGCCACCAGTGAAAAGGGCGCGCAGGCCATCAGTGACTACCTGGCCGCTGCCAGTATCAAGGGCTGCGGCATGAACCTCAATGTCACCGATGCCGCCGCTGTGGATGCCGTCATCAGCGCGATCAACACGCAGTTCGGTGACATCGGCATTCTGGTCAACAACGCCGGCATCACGCGCGACAACCTGCTGATGCGGATGAAGGATGAGGAATGGGATGACATCATGGCGACCAATCTGACATCCGTTTTCAGACTGTCGCGCGCGGTGCTGCGCGCGATGATGAAGGCGCGCACCGGGCGCATCATCAGCATTGCATCGGTTGTCGGTGCAATGGGCAACGCCGGGCAGACCAACTACAGCGCGGCCAAGGCCGGCATCATGGGCTTCACCAAGTCACTGGCGCGTGAAGTGGGCAGTCGCAACATCACCGTCAACTGCGTTGCGCCGGGATTTATTGACACCGACATGACGCGCGCGCTGCCCGATGCGCAGCGTCAGGCTTTGCTGAGTCACATTCCGCTGGGACGTCTGGGGAGCGTGGAAGATATCGCGCAAGCCGTGTTGTTTCTGGCGTCGCCTGCTGCGGGCTATATTTCTGGTACAACTTTGCATGTCAATGGCGGCATGTACATGGCATAGCACCAGCTAATTTTGGTAGTAACTTTGATAGAATCCGGGGCTACCATTTTCAGCCGTTTCAATTTTTATAGCTTCAGATTGATTGAAGCTTCATTTTTTCAAAGAGGGAATCAGTAATGGAAAACGTGCAGCGTGTATTTAAAGTCGTCGCCGAGCAATTGGGCGTGAACGAAGCCGACATCAAGAACGAGTCTTCCTTCGTCGGTGATCTGGGTGCGGATTCGCTCGATACGGTTGAACTGGTGATGGCGCTGGAAGAAGAATTCGGCTGCGAAATCCCCGATGAAGATGCAGAAAAAATCACCACCGTCCAGCAGGCGATTGACTACGTCAACAGCCATTCGAGCTGATTGATTGTTTATTAAGCCAGCACTGAGCCAGAAGGACTGACTTTTGTCCAAACGTCGCGTCGTCATCACCGGACTGGGGATCGTTTCTCCAGTCGGCAATACCATTCCGGAGGCTTGGGATAACCTGGTCGCCGGGCGCTCCGGAATCGCCCGGATTACCCGTTTTGATCCGACGCCATTTGCATCGCAAATAGCCGGCGAGGTCAAAAACTTCGATGTTGAGCAATACATCAACCCGAAAGAAGCACGCCGCATGGATATCTTTATCCAGTTCGGCATGGCTGCGGGGATCCAGGCGATTCGCGATTCGGGGCTGGAAGTCACCGAAGCCAATGCCGAGCGTATCGGCATCAACATCGGATCAGGCATTGGCGGCTTGCCGCTGATCGAAGGGACGCATGACTTGCTGCTGGAATCGGGTCCGAGGAAGATTTCACCCTTCTTTATTCCGGGTTCCATCATCAACATGATCTCCGGCAACCTGTCCATTCAGTTTGGGATCAAGGGCCCCAACCTGGCGGTGGTGACGGCCTGCACTACCGGCCTGCATGCCATTGGCTTGTCGGCCCGCATGATCGCGTATGGGGATGTGGACGTGATGGTCGCGGGCGGCGCTGAATGTGCAACCTCGCCCCTGGGCGTGGGGGGCTTTTCGGCTGCCCGTGCGCTGTCCACCCGTAACGACGATCCAGCGACCGCCAGCCGGCCGTGGGATAAAGACCGTGATGGCTTCGTGCTGGGCGAAGGGGCTGGGGTGATGGTGATCGAAGAGTACGAGCACGCCAAAGCCCGTGGTGCCAAAATCTATGCTGAAGTGGTGGGTTTCGGGATGAGCGGCGACGCTTATCACATGACTGCACCGAGCACCGACGGCCCGAGGCGTTCGATGGTCAATGCGATGCGGGATGCCGGTCTGAATCCTGATCAGATTCAGTACGTTAACGCGCACGGCACGTCGACCCCGCTCGGTGACAAGAATGAAACCGATGCGATCAAGCTTGCCATGGGCGATGCGGCCTACAAAACCGTGGTCAATTCGACCAAGTCGATGACCGGCCATTTGCTGGGTGGGGCGGGCGGCGTTGAATCGGTGTTCACCGTGCTGGCCGTGCATCATCAAATATCACCGCCGACCATCAATATCTTTTCGCAAGACCCGGAATGCGATCTTGATTACTGCGCCAATACGGCGCGTGACATGAAGATCGAAGCGGCACTTAAAAACAACTTCGGGTTTGGCGGTACCAACGGTTCACTTATTTTCAAACGCGTTTGACGCTAACGACAACCGGCACAACTGCAAACGACCCAGCTGCGCTGGAAATCCGGGAGTGGCCGGGTCATCCTGACCTGATCGCCCTGCAGGCGTCTAATCCACAGCGTTACCCAGGGCTGTTTCTGAGTAGTGGCGATAGCGGCTGGGACGTGTTGTTTGCGTTCCCGCGGGATGTCATGCGCATCGACTCTGCTGATGGCCTGCATCGCTTGCAGGCGCATCCGGCGATGCAGCTTCAGCCAGCCTCAACCGATCACACTGAACATGGCTTGCCGTTTACGGGCGGCTGGCTTTGCGCATTGGCGTATGAATTGGGCGGCGCGTTCGAGCCCAGTGTCGAGTTGGCAGATGATGCTGATTTTCCACTGGCCTGGCTGGCCCGCATCCCCGCGGCCATTCTGTTTGAGCGGAACAGCGGGCGCTGTGTGCTGATGGCTGAACCCGCCCAGCGCGCGCTGATCGACGCCATGGCGCACGACCTGGTACAGCCATTCGATTCCATT
>JAABQE010000075.1 GCA_011391655.1 Hydrogenophilales bacterium | reverse complement strand
ACCCGCCACAGCGGCTCCGGCAGCAGCAGATGCCGTCACCGCCAGCGCAGCCAAGCCCGATCCTGCCAAAGGCAAGGCCGTCTATGATGCGAGTTGCACAGCCTGTCACGCCACCGGCGTCGCGGGCTCGCCCAAACTGGGTGACAAAGCCGCTTGGGCACCGCGTATTGGACAGGGCTTTGAAGGCCTGTATCAATCAGCGCTGAATGGCAAAAACGCCATGCCTGCCAAAGGCGGTAACGCCGACCTGTCCGAGGCCGATCTGGCCAACGCAGTGGGCTACATGCTGGTCGAAGCAGGTGGCAAGCTCTAATCGGCTTCGCATGACGGGAGGCGGCTAACCGCTCCCGTCATACCGCCACGGCCTCCGCCATGTCATACACTTGCCCACACTGTGGGAGCCAGCAAGTTCGCACCGCGCGGCTTCACTCGCACGATGGCGTTCGCCACATGCTGCTGGACACGCCACTTCGCTGCCGCGACTGCCGGCATCACTTCTGGACGTTCAACCCTATCAAGCCCGTGCTACTGCTGCTTGCTGTCGGCGCGCTGGTTGGCGTCACCGCCTGGCTCACGCTTGAACAAGCCACCGTTGCACCGTCTGCCCCAACAGCCGACAACCTGCCACATACCCGTGCGGCGGCGGGCGATGCCGACGCACAATTGAAGCTGGGGTTGCGCTACGCCGGCGGCGATGGCGTGATCCAGAATGACAAGGAAGCCACCAAGTGGTTTGCGCTGGCTGCCGAACAGGGGCTGACCGAAGCGCAGTATCAATATGGCCTCGCCTTGCTCAAAGGGCGCGGAGCAGTGCAGGATTACCAGGCAGCCTTCAGCTGGATCGAAAAAGCCGCCAAACGTGGGCATGCCAACGCGCAATACAGTCTGGGTGAGCTTCACCGTTTTGGCACCGGCACGCCGCTCGACAAGCCACGTGCTTATTTGTGGTTCAACCTCGCCGCCGCACAGGGCGTAGATGCCGCTGCCAAGGCGCGTGACAGCCTGGTGTGGCAATTGAAGCCCGAACAGCTCGCGGCGATGCAGGAAGAGGCGCAGCGGATAAGCCTCAGCTCAGCATCCAATACGCAGTCGCCCCCCACTCCCGCGCCCACCACCGATTAAGCTGCAGTCGTTCCACATCGCCAGTGCGACCGTTGCAACAGTCGAGATCAAAGCCAGTCCGAGTAATGAGAATAATGAATAGCGCATGGTCACGTCCGATCAATCAGGGCTTTTGACTACGCATGAAAGCCCCCGCCACGACACCGGCAACAGCGGCGGCACGAATCCCGCCATCCGGCTTTCCGTATTCAGGATCATGACGTTGCCGTGCAAGCCGCCGAAGCATCACGCTTGGCCTGTTAGAATGCGGCCTTTGTGTTCTGGCTCTTTTCATGTCTGCCCTCAAGAACGATACTTTTCTGCGCGCGCTGATGCGCCAGCCTACCGATTACACTCCCCTCTGGCTGATGCGCCAGGCGGGGCGCTATCTGCCGGAATACAACGCAACGCGCGCGCGCGCCGGCGACTTTCTGACGCTGTGCAAGTCGCCCGATCTGGCGACCGAAGTGACGCTGCAACCGCTGGCGCGCTATCCGCTTGACGCCGCAATCCTGTTTTCCGACATCCTCACCGTACCCGATGCGATGGGATTGGGCCTGTATTTCGCCCCGGGCGAAGGTCCGCGTTTCGAGCGCCCGTTGCGCGACGAATGGGAAATTCGTGATCTCACCGCGCCCGATCCTCACGACAAACTCGGCTATGTGATGGACGCAGTCAAAAGTATTCGTCGCGCGCTGGATGGGTCCGTGCCGCTGATCGGCTTTTCCGGCAGCCCTTACACGCTGGCGTGTTACATGGTCGAGGGCGGCAGTTCGGACGATTACCGCCATATCAAAACCATGCTGTACAGCCGCCCCGACCTGCTGCACCGCATTCTCGAAATAAACACCCGTGCGGTGATCGACTACCTCAACGCGCAAATCGAAGCGGGTGCGCAGGCCGTGATGATTTTCGATTCCTGGGGCGGCAGCCTGACTCCGCATGCTTACCGCGAGTTCTCGCTCAATTACATGGAGCGCATCATTGCCGGGCTGATCAAGGAGCGCGACGGCCGCCATGTACCGAGCATCGTCTTCACCAAGGGCGGCGGCAACTGGCTGGAAGCGATTGCCGCGATTGGCGCCGACGCAGTGGGGCTGGACTGGAGCACCGACATCGGCGAAGCACGTCGCCGTGTCGGCGACAAGGTGGCGCTGCAGGGCAACCTTGACCCCAGCGCCCTGCATGGCACCCCGGACGCCATCCGCAGCGAAGTCGCGCACATTCTGAACGGTTACGGCAATCACCCCGGCCATGTGTTCAACCTCGGTCATGGCATTTCGCAGTTCACTGATCCGGACAAGGTGAGCGTGCTGGTTGATGCGGTGCACAGCCAGAGCCGCGCAATTCGTACATAAGTTCGAACTTTTTCATGCAACACCGCCCTAACCGACTCAATTCCCAAGGATTCACCATGAAACGTATTTTGATCAGCCTGTTTGCCGTATTCCTCAGCTTCGGTTTTGCCATGGATCACGCCGAAGCCAAGCGCTTCGGCGGCGGCAAATCCTTCGGCATGCAGCGCAGCGCGCCCACCAAACAAACCGCCGCGCCAACCCCGCAGCAACAAGGTGCTGCTCCCACCGCTGCGCCGAAGAAAAATTCGTGGATGGGCCCGATTGCCGGACTGGCCGCTGGCCTGGGTCTGGCCGCACTGTTTTCGCATCTGGGAATGGGCGAGGAGATGGCCAATTTCATGATGATCGCGCTGCTGGCGATGGCAGGTTTCATGCTTTTCCGCTGGTTGATGCGCCGCAACGCGCCTGCAACCCCAGCGATGCAATATGCCGGTATGCCGCGCCAGAATCCCGTCGCGTTTGACCAGACCCCCGCCACCCTCGGTAGCAGCGGCTCCGCAGCCAACGCCAGCAGCTTTCCACCTGGCTTCGATGCCGATGCCTTCGCACGCGAGGCCAAGCTCAACTTCATCCGCCTGCAGGCCGCGTTCGATGCGCGCAATCTGGACGATCTGCGCACCTTCACCACGCCCGAAGTGTTTGCCGAAATCAGCATGCAGTTGGCCGAACGCGACGATGCTGAGCAAAACACCGATGTGATGGCACTCAATGCCGACGTGCTGGAAGCCACCGACGAAGGCAACCGCCACGTCGTCAGCGTGCACTTTACCGGCCAGGTACGTGAGGATGCGGACGCTGCACCGGTCGCGCTCGACGAAGTATGGCACCTGAGCAAACCCGCCAGCGGCCAGGGCGGCTGGGTGATTGCCGGGATCCAGCAACAATAATCATTAAAAACAGGGTGCTATACACATCACAGGCATAGAAACCCTTGTGTAAAGTGTGGTAGTGCCAACTAACTTATGCACAGCACTGGTGCAAGGATTCTTTTTTTACGCCAAACCCTTGACAGCCAAAGCATGTTTGTAAGCTTATGATAAAAAACGCTTTATTGGTTTGCCTGCTTTTTAGCCTATCTCCCCTACCCGCCTGAATACGGGGGTTGAGGGGGTATCAACACAAAGCACTCACATAATTATCCACAGATTGCGTGGACAAGACAGAATAAGACTTGCTGAACAGCCACTTAGCAAGG
>JAABQE010000074.1 GCA_011391655.1 Hydrogenophilales bacterium | reverse complement strand
GTCCGCCTGCCCAGCGCGGAACAGCACACCGGTCTTGCCATCCGCGATCAGCTCCTTGTGTCCGCCGACATCGGAAGCCACCATCAGCCGCCCCTGCGCCATGGCTTCCAGTGGCTTCAACGGCGTTACCAGCTCTGTCAGGCGCATCGGGTGGCGTGCGTACACCAGCACGTCGACCAGATCGTAATAGCGATTCACTTCGCCGTGCGGCACGCGCCCGGTAAAAATCACGCGCTCTTTCAAATCCAGCGCCATCACCTGTTTTTTGAGTGCCATCTCCTGTGGCCCGCCGCCGACCAGCAGCACTTTCACATCCGGTATCTGCTTGAGGATGGCCGGCAGCGCATCGAGCAGCAAGTCGAGTCCTTCGTAGGCGTAGAACGAGCCGATGAAACCCAGCACGCGGCTGGTGCCGAGTCCGAGTTTCATTTTGAGTTCGGGATCGGCCTTGCCGCCGACGGAGAACTTGTTGATATCAACCGCATTCGGTATCACAGTGATCTTGCCCGGCGCAATCCCGCGCGTCACCAGATCCTGCCGCAAGCCTTCGCAGATAACGGTGACGGCATCGGCATTTTTCACCGCCCAGGTTTCCAGCGCGTGGGTGAGCTTGTAACGCAGGCTGCCGGCTTGCGTGGTGCCGTGATCGACGGCAGCGTCTTCCCAGAACGCGCGGATTTCATACACCACCGGTATCCCCAGCTTGCGGCCGACGCGAATCGCCGGTACCGCATCCAGCACCGGAGAATGCGCGTGGATCACGTCGGGGCGCAGGGTTTGAGCCAGTTCAAGCAAGCGCGACTCAATCGCGCCCATCACGGCAAAAGGATCGGCGCCCGGCAGTTTCGCCAGTAGCCCTGTCGGTTTCGGCGTACGGTAAAAATGCAGGCCATCGGCATCTTCTTCGGCCACCGTGCAGTTCAGTTGCTTGGGCCCCGACAGGTGATACGTGTCCCAGCCGAGCTTGCGCTGCTCGCGCAAAATCGCAGCACTGCGGAAGGTGTATCCGGAATGCAGCGGCAGGGTGTGGTCGAAGACGTGAAGGATTTTCATGCCGCCGCCCGATCACTGGCGTCCATGCCCAGCACCTGTCCAAGAAAAGCGTCGAACATCAATACCGTCCACAAAATCACCGAATAATCACGGCGTCCGGTCTGGTGCGCTTCGAGCACTTCGCGCAGAAAATCCTGATTGAACAGGCTGGTCGAAGCCAGCCGTTCGCCCAGCACCACGCTGCGGATGGTCGCCGCCAGCGGCCCCCGGAACCACGCGGCCAACGGCACCGAAAAGCCCATTTTCTTGCGATACAGCACATCGTGCGGCAAGTAGGGTTCCATCGACTTTTTCAGCAGGTATTTGCCTTCGCTGCCGCGCAGCTTGAGATCAGTCGGCAGCCCCGACACCCAGCCCATCAATTCATGATCGAGCAGCGGCTCGCGCACTTCGAGTGCATGCGCCATGCTGGCGCGATCCACCTTGGTGAGGATGTCGCCGACCAGATAGGTTTTCATGTCGAGATACTGCACCAGCGAGAGCGGATCGTCGGTCGGCGCCACCGCGGCATGGCGACGCAGCACTTCAACCGCCTCATAACCTTGCAGCTCACGCTTGAAGGACGGCGAAAACAACTGCTTTCGTTGCGCGTCTGACAACAGCGACACGCCGTGGAAATAGCCTTCGACGGTGTCGCGCGCCAGCGCTTCGAAAGTGGTTTTCGCGCGGAAGACCTTCGGCGCCCAGTCCGCTTTCGGATAGAGCTTGCCCAGCACGCCGAACAGCGGGCGGCGCAGGGTCAGCGGCATCACCGCGCGCATCCGCTCTTCATAGCGAAACCAGCGATAACGCCGGTAGCCGGCAAAATGTTCATCGCCGCCATCGCCCGACAGCGCCACTTTCACATGCTTGCGCGCCAGCTCGCAGACCCGGTAAGTCGGCAGCGCGGATGAATCCGCATAGGGTTCGTCATACACGTTCGCCAGCTTGTCGACCAGACCGAAATCATCGGCGGCGACCATTTCGACGTGATGCCTGGTGTGATAACGGTCGGCCACCTGCTGGGCGAACTCGATCTCGTTGAAGGCCGGATCGTCGAAACCGATCGAGCAGGTGTTCACCGGGGTATCCGACTGCGTCGCCATCATCGCGACCACCGCGCTGGAATCGACGCCGCCCGAGAGGAAGGCCCCCAGCGGCACATCCGCGATCATGCGCAGGCGGATCGATTCCTTGAGCCGCCCGACCAGCTCGTCCATCGCACTGGCTTCGTCTTTCACCGCCACCGGGGTGAACGGCATGTCCCAATATTGCCTGGGCAAGGCGTGCGCTTCGCCCCGCTTGAGGGTGAGCGTAAAACCCGGCGGCAGCTTGCAGGTGCCTTTGAATATCGTGCGCGGCTCGGGCACGTAGCCGTAAGCGAAATACTCTTCGACTGCCAGCGGATCGATGTCGCGGGTGAGGCCGGGGTGCGCCATCAACGACTTCAACTCGGAGCCAAAAATGAATTCGCCGCTAGCAAGATACGCGTAATACAGCGGCTTGACGCCAAAACGGTCGCGCACCACGAACAGGGTTTCCTGCTTGCGGTCCCACAGTGCAAACGCGAACATGCCGCGAAAGCGCGCCACGCAGGCCTCGCCCCAAGCCTCCCAGGCATGGACGATGACTTCGGTGTCGGAATGGGTGCGAAACACATGGCCCAGCGCTTCGAGCTCGGGCACCAGTTCCTGGAAGTTGTAGATTTCACCGTTGAACACGACGACCACCGAGCCGTCTTCGTTGAACAGGGGCTGCTGGCCGCTGGACAGATCGATAATCGACAGTCGCCGGTGTCCCAACCCCACGCCAGGCTCCAGATGCAGCCCGCCTTCGTCGGGGCCGCGATGGAATTGCGTTTCGTTCATTGTGTGCAGCAGCTCGCGGGAAATCTCGCTCGCGCCACGGGTATCGAAAATGCCGGTAATGCCACACATACGGATTATTGAGTCTCGGTTCGTGTCAAGTTTTCGCGTCGTCTGATGGCGTTTCCGCGCCCGCGTTGCAGCGTCTGATCGTAAACCGCCGCGTATGCCTCGGCCATCGCCGGAATGCTGTAGCGCTGTTCAGCCAGCCGCCGCGCAGTACGGCCATGTTCGGCAATCCGCGCGGGCGCGTCCAGATACCCTAGCAAGGCCTGTGCCATGCCAGCCACATCCCCGGGCTGGACCAGCATGCCATTGACGCCGGAATCCACCAGTTCGACGTTGCCACCGACCGCTGTGGCAATCACCGGCAGGCCGCTCGCCAGGGCTTCGAGAATGGTATTGGATATCCCCTCGTTTTTCGATGGAAGTACAAACACATCAAACGCCTGCATGATATCTGCAATATCGTGGCGCTCGCCCGGCAACCACGCCAGATGCGCCAGGCCCGCCTGTTGCAGCAAGCCCAGACAGGTTGCGCGCGCAGACCCTTCGCCCACAATGACCAAACGCGCGCGTTCATCACGATCGGGCTGCTGGCGTACCATCTGGATGAAAGCACGCGTCAGGGTCGGATAATCCTTGACCTCGACCATGCGCCCCACCGAACCAAACACGATGCTGTCGGGGTGCGCAAACTCGGGGCGCGCGCCCACGCGCGGGTGGAATTTTGCACTATCGACACCGTTGTAAATCTGGTGCAACTTGTGCAGCGGCACATGAATGGTCTGGCGCAGC
>JAABQE010000073.1 GCA_011391655.1 Hydrogenophilales bacterium | reverse complement strand
GGTAGCCCTCGACGCGACCCGATTCGATGATGGCGTTGCCACGGTCGATGCGTTTCACCACGCCATTGACCAGATGCTCCTTGCGATCGAGGAAGTCGCTGATGATCTGTTCGCGCTCGGCATCGCGGATTTTTTGCAGGATCACCTGCTTGGCGGCCTGCGCACCAATGCGGCCGAATTCGATGTTCTCGAGCGGCTCTTCGATGTAGTCGCCGATTTCGATGTCGGGATGCTTGTCCTGCGCGTCGATCAGCAGAATTTGATAGCCCTCGGACTCGAGGTCGGCTTCGGAAACGACTTGCCAGCGGCGGAAGGACTCGTAATCACCGGTTTCACGGTCGATCGACACGCGCACGTCGGACTCTTCCTTGAAGCGTTTTTTGGTGGCTGAGGCGAGCGCCTGCTCCAGCGCATCGAACACCACTTCCTTGTCTACGTTTTTTTCGCGAGCCAGCGCATCGGCCAGCAGTAACATTTCACGGCTCATATTTTCTCCAACCCGCTGCGCCTAGACCATGGGCCTGAGGCGGGCAGCATCTACATTCCTTAAATCAACCGATACTTCTGTGCCATCGACGATCAATTTCACGGTATCGTTTTCCAGCCCAACTAGCTGACCATTGAGGCGACGCCGATTGTTCAGCGGCACCCGTAATTTGAGTGTGACTTGCTCGCCAGCGAAGCGAACATAATCCTGCGGCTTGACCAGTGGCCGGTCAAGCCCGGGCGAGGAGACTTCCAGCCTGTCGTAGTCGATGTTTTCGACGGTGAACAGGTGGGTCAGGTGATTGCTCACCGCCACGCAGTCGTCAATCGTGATGCCGCCCGGTTTGTCGATGAACAGACGCAATTGGCCACGCCCGGCACGCTCGAGCATGACCAACTCGTAACCGAGTCCGGCAAGCACGGGTTCCAGGCGGGCGGGCAAATCCATCATCGGCAATCCAGGTTGTGCCGCAGTGCTACGGCGAAATACAAATAAAAAATGGGCGAAACGCCCATTGATGCAAAACAACTAAACAAATAATCAAGCGGCGAAATTATACCACCTGAGCCACGAGACCAAAAGGGAGATGGTGCCCGGAACCGGAATTGAACCGGTACGCCATCGCTGGCGAGGGATTTTAAGTCCCTTGTGTCTACCAATTTCACCATCCGGGCGAATCGGGTAGCTGGCTTCGAATCTGGAGGCGCGAGCCGGAGTCGAACCGACCTACACGGATTTGCAATCCGGTGCATAACCGCTTTGCTATCGCGCCAAATACCGCTTAATTCTAATTGCAATTGAAAAGGGGAAAACGTCCGGACTTGTCCTTCTGTTTTCCCCGGAATGCTGGAGCGGGAAAGGAGGTTCGAACTCCCGACCTCGACCTTGGCAAGGTCGCGCTCTACCAGCTGAGCTATTCCCGCGTTGAAGGCTGCGCATTATGGGGATTCAGGTTTTTGCTGTCAACAGGTTTGCCGGAATATTCGTCAATTATTTTGCAAAGCGCGTGCGGCCATCCTGAGGTAATACGCCATCGAGACCAGGGTGAGCAGTGCGGCGACCCAGATCAACAGGGTGCCGATGCGCGCAATGGGCAGGCCGGCGAACGGGGTGGCATAGAGCAGCAGCACGATGGCGATCATTTGCGCGGCGGTTTTCAGCTTGCCAACGAAGGACACCGCGACGCTGGCAGATTTGCCCGCTTTGGCCATCCATTCGCGCAGGGCAGAAATGGTGATTTCGCGGCCAATGATGATGAGTGCGATTAACGGTGCCACGCGGCCAATATCAACCAGCACGATCAACGCGGCCGCGACCATCAATTTGTCGGCGACCGGATCGAGAAACGCACCGAACGCTGAGGTTTGCCCCAGCGCGCGTGCCAGATAGCCGTCCAGCCAGTCGGTCAGCGCGGCTACGCCAAAAAATAGCGCGGCCAGCATATTGGCCTCGAGCGGCGTCACCCAGCCCTGGGGCAGGTAAAACACCCCCGCCATGACGGGGATGAGAAGGATGCGCAGCCAGGTGAGCAGGTTGGGGAGATTGAGTGGCATTAATGCAGGGTGCGATAAATGGTTTCCGCCAATTCTCGACTGATACCGTTGACTGTAGCAAGTGAATCGATGCCCGCATCCCGCACACCCTGCAGTCCGCCGAAGTGTTCGAGCAGCTGTTTGCGCCGCTTGGGGCCGATTCCGGCGATGTCTTCCAGGGTGGATTGCATGCGTGCTTTGCCGCGTTTGGCGCGGTGGCCGGTGATGGCGAAGCGGTGTGCTTCGTCGCGTATCTGCTGGATCAGGTGAAAGCCGGGATGGTCTTTGGCGAGCTTCAATTCACGGCCATCGGCGAAAATCAGGGTCTCCAGGCCCGGCTTGCGCGCTTCGCCTTTGGCGACGCCAAGCAGCAAAACCTCACCCAAACCGAGCTCGGTCATCGCCGTAACGGCCATGCTGATTTGTCCTTTGCCGCCGTCTATCAGCAGCAAGTCGGGCAACACGCCGTTTTCTTCCACACTTTTCTGGAAGCGCTTGATCAATGCAGCGTGCATCGCGGCATAGTCGTCGCCCGGGGTGATGCCGCTGATGTTGTAGCGTCGGTAATCGGATTTTTTGAGGTCGTCGCCTTCGTACACCACGCACGAGGCGATCGTCGCTTCACCCATGGTGTGCGAAATATCAAAGCACTCGATCCGTTTGAGTGCCGGAAGGTCGAGCGTGTCGCGCAGCGCGGCGAGCCTTTGCGACTGGTTGCTGCGTTCGGTGCTGCGGCGCTCGGCGGATAGGCGCGCGTTGGCTTCGGCCATGCTGACCCAGACTTTGCGTTGGGCGGTGACGCGGTGTTGAAGGCTGATTTTCTTGCGCGCGTGTTCGGACAGGGCCAACTCCAGCGCGTCGGTATCGATCGCTTCGCTGATTAGGATGCGCTGTGGAATGGGGTGATCAAGGTAATGCTGGGCAATAAAGGCTTCCAGCGCTTCGGCCAGCGTGGCGCCTTCGCTGTGTTGCGGGAAGAAGCTGCGGTCGCCCAGGTGCCGCCCGCCGCGGATCATGGTCAGGTTGACCGCAATCACGCCGGCGACTTCGGCTACTGCGATGACGTCGGCATCGGCTTCGCTGCCAGTGGTGTCGACGAACTGCTTTTCGCGTACGGTTGCCAGCATGCGCAGGCGGTCGCGCAGGTGGGCGGCGGTTTCAAAATCGAGCGCGGCTGCAGCGGCATTCATTTGCGCGGTGATCTGCTCGGTCAGGGTGTTGGCGGCGCCGTGCAGTAGTTGCGCGGCGGCATCGACATCACGCGCGTAGGCTTCCGGCGAAATGAGCTTGACGCACGGCGCGGTGCAGCGCTTGATCTGGTGCAGCAGGCAGGGCCGCGAGCGGTTGGCGAACACGCTGTCCTCGCAGCTGCGCAGCTGAAACACTTTTTGCAGCAGCTGGATGCTTTCGCGCACCGCATACGAGTTGGGGTAGGGGCCAAACGCCTGATCCTGCTTTTTGGGCGTGCCGCGAAAATAGGCCAGGCGCGGAAAGCGATGCCCGGTCAGCAGCAGGTAAGGGTAGGACTTGTCGTCGCGGAACAGGATGTTGAAGCGCGGCTTCAGGCTCTTGATCAGATTGTTTTCCAGCAGCAGCGCCTCGGCCTCGGTGCGCGTCACTGTGGTGTCGATGTGATCGACGCTTTTCAGCATCAGGTGGATGCGCGGGCTCTGGTCGCTCTTCTGGAAATAACTG
>JAABQE010000072.1 GCA_011391655.1 Hydrogenophilales bacterium | reverse complement strand
AGGTCGGGATTTTCAGCAAGCTGGTCAAGCTGGATGAAGCGGTGCGTGACAAGGATCGGATTGAGATTTACCGACAGCTCATCGCCGACCCGAAGGAAGTCCGGCGCAAGCGCGCGGAAGAGGGAAAGGTCACCAAGAAGGGTGGGGGTGACGCGGCAGGAAAGGCCGCAGAAGCGGATGCCCCCGAGTAGAGGCAGGGTAAACCACCGCGCCAGCGCTGAACGTCAGGTTTATTTACAGAACTCGGATACGCTTTTCTGGCTGTTGGCCAGTGCGTTGGCACGCGCTGCATCATCCATGTAAATACGTTGTCCAGCGGCATTCGTTGTGAAGACGCGTGTGCTGTTGGAGTTTTGAAGGGCGCTGAGGTTTGCGCGTGCCTTGTCGCAGTTTTCGCGTGCAATGCGCGCTTGTTCGGCTTCTTTATCCGCTTTGGCACGCGCATCATCGGCGTCCTTGCGGCGTTTTTGGTAGTCCTGTTCCTTGGCATCCAGAGATTGCGTGGCCTTGGTCGTGGTCTCGGCTTGCCCCGCTGTGCTGTGTTTGATCGGTTGGCTGTTTAGCGCAGGCGGCTGGTCGGTGTAATGAACCTTGCCTTGCGCGTCGGTCCATTTGTACAGATCGGCGTGAGCGTGGGCGGCAAACGCCAGCGCGCCCAAAACCAAAAACTTTCCGGCGTGAACACGGAAGGCTGGCTGGCCAAGGCCGGTCAACTTATTGCCCCACTTTGAGTTCGGGATAGCTGAGCTGTGCATTGCTCAGTTTGGCTTGTTCGCTGGCCAGCTTCGCCTGTTTGATCACGGTGGCGCTATCGGCTTTTTCGGCGGCGGCTTCGGCAGCTTTCAGTGCATTTTCAGAGGTTGTCCACAGGGCATTTTTCGCCTTGGCAGCCTTGACGTCAGCCTGGGCGGCGCTGAGTGCGGTTTGTGCTTCGGCACTGATTGTCGCGGGGGCGGCTTTTGCGGTTGGCTCGGGCGTGCTGGCGCAACCAGCCAGGCTCAACAGGGCGGCGGAAGTCAGGGCAAGCAAAACTTTGGACATTGTGTGTCTCCTTGATTCGTATGGTGTTCAGGGGGCGGGCAACCGTGCCTGACCCGCTTGTGATGCTGTCGCAAAGTTAGTCGCATCACTGGCGCGAGTCAACCGTTAGGCATGCAATTGAGCTTGGTAAATTACAACCAAGTTTTGGGCGGATCAAGCGGGCGGTTTGTGCGAGCAGGGCCGGGTGCGTATAATTCTGCTTTGCGTTCAAGGAAAGCCCATGCGTGTTTTGCAAAAAGCACTGACGTTTGACGACGTTCTGCTCGTTCCCGCCCATTCCGCCATTCTCCCTCGCGAAGTCACGCTTTCGAGCCAGTTGACACGCACAATCACGCTGAATTTGCCGCTGTTGTCTGCCGCGATGGATACGGTGACTGAAGCCCGTTTGGCCATTGCGTTGGCGCAGGAAGGCGGACTTGGCATCATCCACAAGAACATGAGTGCTGAGTTGCAGGCGGCGCAGGTGGCTGCGGTCAAGCGTTTCGAATCCGGCGTGGTCAAGGATCCCATCACGGTTGCGCCGCAGATGACGGTGCGCCAGGTGCTGGAAATCACCCGTGCCAAACATATTTCGGGCTTGCCTGTGATCGACGGCGGCAAGGTGGTTGGCATCGTTACCAACCGTGATCTGCGTTTTGAAACCCAGCTTGACCAGTTGATCGCCAACATCATGACGCCCAAAGAGCGGCTGGTGACGGTGAAAGAAGGGTCAAGCCGCGACGAAGCCATGGCGTTGTTGCACAAGCACCGCCTTGAGCGCGTGCTGGTGGTGAACGATGCGTTCGAGCTGCGCGGGCTGATTACCGTCAAGGACATTCAAAAATCCAGCGAGCATCCATTCGCGTGCAAGGACTCGATGGGCCACCTGCGCGTGGGTGCAGCGGTCGGCACCGGCGAAGGTACCGAAGAGCGCGTGGCTGCATTGGCCGCTGCGGGAGTCGATGTGATCGTTGTCGATACCGCACACGGCCATTCCAAAGGCGTGCTGGATCGCGTCAAATGGGTGAAGCAGCATTTCCCCGAAGTGCAGGTGATTGGCGGCAACATTGCCACGGCCTCGGCGGCGCTGGCGCTGGTTGATCATGGCGCGGATGCGGTCAAGGTTGGTATCGGTCCGGGCTCGATTTGTACCACCCGCATGGTTGCCGGTGTCGGCGTGCCGCAGATCACCGCAGTCAGCAACGTGGCTGATGCATTGGTGGGTAGTGGTGTAGGCGTGATTGCCGACGGCGGGATTCGTTACTCGGGCGACATCGCCAAGGCCATTGCAGCCGGTGCGAGTTGCGTCATGCTGGGCGGCCTGCTGGCGGGCACCGAAGAAGCACCGGGTGAAGTTGAATTGTTCCAGGGGCGCTCGTACAAATCGTATCGCGGTATGGGTTCGCTCGGCGCGATGCAGCAGGGTTCCAGTGACCGCTACTTTCAGGACAACGTAAAGAGCGCCGAAAAGCTCGTTCCCGAAGGGATCGAAGGCCGCGTACCTTACAAGGGCAGCGCGCTCAGCGTGATTCACCAACTGATGGGAGGGTTGCGTTCGTCGATGGGCTATTTGGGCGTCGCCACTATTCCCGATATGCATAAGAAAGCTGAATTTGTTGAAATCACCTCAGCCGGCGTGCGCGAATCTCACGTCCATGATGTGCAGATCACGAAGGAAGCACCGAATTACCACGTTGAATAAGCAGGATCAGGGGTCGGGATTCAGGAGGCAGGGGAAGTCGCGCGGTGCGCGGCTTTTTCTTTATTGGCCGCTTGTCCTTATATCCCTGAATTCTGTCCCTTTATACTCTTTGGGTGCTGAATCCTGACCCCTGAAAACCATGCACCAGAAAATTCTGATCCTCGACTTCGGCTCCCAGTACACCCAACTCATCGCGCGGCGTGTGCGCGAGGCCGGGGTTTACTGCGAGTTGCATCCCAATGACGTGACCGATGCGTTCGTTCGCGACTTCGCGCCGTCCGGCATCATCCTGTCGGGCGGACCGAATTCGGTTTACGAAGACGAAACGCCGCGCGCCCCCGGGGCGGTGTTCACGCTTGGGGTGCCGGTGCTGGGGATTTGCTACGGCATGCAGACCATGGCGGCGCAGTTGGGCGGTCAGGTCGAGTCGGCGGCCAAGCGCGAATTCGGTTACGCCGAAATCCGCGCGCACGGTCACACCGCACTGCTGCGTGACATTCAGGATCGCGTCAACGACGAAGCCCACGGCCTGCTCGACGTGTGGATGAGCCATGGCGACAAGGTCACCGCGCTGCCGCCCGGCTTCAAGGTGATGGCGAGCAATGCGGCCACGCCGATTGCCGCCATGGCCGACGAAGACCGCAAGTTTTATGGCGTGCAATTCCACCCAGAAGTCACCCATACGCTGCAGGGAAAAACCATCCTCGACCGTTTTGTGCGTGACCTGTGCGGCTGCGCGGGCGACTGGAACATGCCGGATTACGTCGATGAAGCCATCGGCCGCGTGCGCAGTGAGGTCGGCAGTGATGATGTGATTCTGGGCTTGTCGGGCGGCGTTGATTCTTCGGTGGTCGCCGCCTTGCTGCACCGCGCCATCGGCCAGCAACTTACCTGTGTCTTTGTCGATAACGGCCTGCTGCGTTTGAACGAAGCCGAGCAGGTGATGGCGACCTTCGCGCAAAACCTCGGCGTCAAGGTCATCCATGTCGATGCCCGCGATCGCTTCATGGGCGCACTTGCAGGCGTG
>JAABQE010000071.1 GCA_011391655.1 Hydrogenophilales bacterium | reverse complement strand
CAAAAGTCGTGTCACGGTTTTTGGGCGTCGCCTCCAGCCATTCCAGTCCATCCCCCACCCCCGCGTTCTTCAGGATGAAGTACTTTTCGATCGCATTGTCGCCGGCCAGCAAGGCTGCCGGCGTGCCGGCCATGGCATCGCCAAGCGACTTGACCGTGACCTGATCCAGATCCGCGTCATACAGCCACAATTTGATGCCATCGCTGACGATCACCTGCGCATAGGGCGCAAGGTAATCCCAGCGAAACTTGCCAGGGCGCGCAAACATCATTTTGCCGCTGGCCTGCTGTTTGACCTGTCCCGACCGGTCAGCGACCGTCTGGGTAAAATCGGCCTCAGCGGCTCGGGCGCCCGCGACGAAGGCTTTGAGGCGCTCGACCCCACCCGCATGGGTGATGCCAGATACCGCCAAGGCACACATCAGAATCAATAGACGCACAAAACACCCCCTGAAAAAAAAGTGCGCCCGGCGGGCGCACTTTGCTTGACCGTATTTACCTGCGAAAGTTTATTTCGCTTTGTTGGTTTTAATACCAAACGGCAGATAGGCCGGACACCAGCCAAAGATCGCAGTCAATAAAATGACGAATCCAATTATGCCACCTGCCAGCATCGGCCCGGTCGGCGTCATCGCCCAATAAATCAAGCCTGCGCCCACTACGGCGCGAATAATACGGTCGATACCGCCTACATTTTTTGCCATTCTTTGCATCCTCCCAAGTTATTTGATGACCACCTTGCATTGCCTGATCTGAGCGAGCACTGGCAACACAAGGCGAAGCTTAACGTATTTCAAACCGCATCTGTTTTACGCAATCAAGGGCACGATCAGCAGCGCGACAATATTGATGATCTTGATCAGCGGATTAACAGCCGGGCCGGCGGTGTCCTTATAGGGATCGCCCACCGTGTCGCCGGTGACGGCGGCTTTGTGCGCCTCGGATCCCTTGCCGCCGAAGTTGCCTTCCTCGATGTATTTCTTGGCGTTGTCCCATGCACCGCCGCCAGTGGTCATCGAAATGGCGACGAAAATACCGGTCACGATGGTACCGACCAGCACACCACCCAGCGCTTGTGCGCCAAGAGTGAGGCCAACAATCACGGGAACCGCGACCGGCAGCAGCGACGGCACGATCATTTCCTTGATCGCAGCCTTGGTCAGCATATCGACGCAAGTACCGTATTCCGGCTTGGCCGTACCGGCCATGATGCCGGGAATTTCCTTGAACTGACGGCGCACTTCCACCACCACCGACCCGGCGGCACGACCGACTGCTTCCATGCCCATCGCAGCAAACAGATACGGCACCATGCCACCGATGAACAGACCAATGATGACCATGTGGTTAGACAAATCAAACGTCATGGCAATCGCGTTGGGATCAAGTGCCAAGGCTTTGGCGTTCAGGGCATGGGTGTAATCTGCAAACAGCACCAGCGCAGCCAGACCGGCCGAGCCAATCGCATATCCCTTGGTGACAGCCTTGGTGGTATTGCCCACGGCGTCGAGCGGGTCCGTGATGTTGCGGATGCTCTCGTCGAGCCCGGCCATTTCGGCGATGCCGCCGGCGTTGTCGGTCACCGGACCATAAGCGTCGAGCGCGACAATGATGCCAGCCATCGACAGCATCGAAGTCGCTGCAATCGCGATACCGTACAAACCAGCCAGTTCATACGCTCCCCAGATCGCTGCGCAAACGGCCAGCACCGGCGCCGCGGTGGACTTCATCGACACGCCCAGACCCGCGATCACGTTGGTGCCGTGGCCGGTGGTGGAAGCTTGCGCAATGTGGCGTACCGGGCTGAATTCGGTTGCGGTGTAGTACTCGGTGATCCACACCATCGCCGCAGTCAGACCGAGGCCGATCAAGGCTGCCAGATACAGGTTCATCGACGTCACCAGCTGACCGTCGATCATCACGCCCTCGCCCAGCATCATGTTGGTGATGGGATAGAACGCAACGGCTGCGAGCACGCCCGACACAATCAGGCCGCGATACAGCGCGTTCATGATCTTGCCACCCTCACGCGCCTTGACGAAGAAGGTGCCGACAATGGACGCAATGATGGAGAAACCACCCAGCACCAGCGGATAGATCACCGCATTGGGCGAATCGGTAATCAGCAGGCCACCCAGCAGCATGGTGGCGATGATGGTCACGGCATAGGTCTCGAACAGGTCGGCCGCCATGCCCGCGCAATCGCCGACGTTGTCGCCGACGTTGTCCGCAATTACCGCAGGGTTGCGCGGGTCATCCTCGGGGATGCCCGCTTCGACCTTGCCCACCAGGTCGGCGCCAACGTCAGCGCCCTTGGTGAAGATGCCGCCGCCGAGACGGGCGAAGATGGAAATCAGCGAACCGCCGAAAGCCAGGCCGACCAGCGCATGGGTCGCCTCATCGGTGGTGGCGCCCATCGACAGGGTGAGGAAAGCGTAATAACCCGCCACCCCCAGCAAACCCAGACCGACAACCAGCATGCCGGTAATGGCCCCGCCCTTGAATGCCACATTCAGCGCGGCATTGAGACCTTTCTTGGCGGCCTCGGCGGTACGCACGTTGGCGCGCACCGAGACGTTCATGCCAATGTAACCCGTGAGCCCGGAGAGAACCGCACCCAGCGCAAAGCCGACTGCCGTTTGCCAGCCCAGCGCAGCAAAAATCGCGACCAGCAGGATCACCCCAACAATGGCGATGGTGGTGTACTGCCGGTTCAGGTAAGCCGATGCGCCTTCCTGCACCGCCGCAGCGATTTCACGCATGCGGTCGTTGCCAGTTGGCAATCCGACTATCCATTTAATTGACACGATCCCATAGACCAGTGCCAGTCCTGCCGCCACAAGGGCGAACATCAAACCTTCATTCATTTTATGCCTCCTCAAAAAAACCCAAAAAAAACGGCAGCTTTCGCCACCGTTCTCATTCCCTACGATTGATCCATTGCCAAACCACCTTCGAAACGGGTGCCTGGCTGAAATCCGAATATTTCATCAAGCCGGAGGTCGCGGATGCATGCGTCAACCGCTTCCTGTCCATGCTCTCGCTGCACCTCGGACAGGATCAACTTGGCCGAATTGCCGTTGTAAAATCCACCAAAGTCAGCTTGCACCTTGAGTAGCTGTTTCGCCCGATCGATCGTCATGGCTTGTCTCTAATCCTTGAATCAGATTTTGAATTTGGCCAGTTTCTGCGCCACTGCGATGTTCTTCAGTGTCACGTACACCGGCAGGCCATCAGCGTATTTCGGATAATCTTCGCCCTGAATCAGCGGCGTCAGATAACGCTTGCACTTGGGGGTAATGCCGTAGCCATCCTTGGTGATGAAGTCGCGCGGCATGAATTTTTCAACGTTGGCGACATCCTTCAAATCAGCCACGCCAATTTTGTATTTATAGGGCGAGTCTGACAAACGCTCGACCGTCGGCATCACCGAGTTATGGCCCTTGATCGCCAGCTCGACCGCTTTCTTGCCGAGTTCATAGGCCTGCTTGACGTCGGTTTTCGACGCAATGTGGCGCGCTGCCCGTTGCAGATAATCCGCCACCGCCCAGTGGAACTTGTGGCCGAGTGCGTCCTTGATCATGTTGGCGACCACGGGCGCGGCACCGCCGAGCTGGGCGTGGCCAAAGGCATCCCGCGTGCCCTGTTCGGCCAGGAAGGTGCCGTCCGGATAGTGACAGCCTTCGGACACGACGACGGTGCAATAGCCGTGTTCCTTCACCAACTTGTCGACGCGCGCGATGAATTTCTTCTGAT
>JAABQE010000070.1 GCA_011391655.1 Hydrogenophilales bacterium | reverse complement strand
GTCTTATTGCCCCCGCCGCCGTCAGTCCCGTCGAAGAACAGATCGAACGCGCGCTGCGGCCCCGCACGCTGGCCGAGTATGTCGGCCAGGTGAAGGCGCGCGAACAGCTTGAAATCTTCATCCACGCGGCAAGAAATCGCAGCGAGGCGCTCGACCATGTGCTGCTGTTCGGCCCGCCGGGGCTGGGCAAGACCACGCTGGCGCACATCATTGCGCGCGAGATGGGGGTCAACCTGCGGCAGACGTCGGGGCCGGTGCTGGAACGCGCAGGCGATCTGGCGGCGCTGCTGACCAACCTCGAACCCAACGACGTGTTGTTTATCGACGAGATCCATCGCCTGAGTCCGGTGGTGGAAGAAGTGCTGTATCCCGCGCTGGAAGACTTCCAGATCGACATCATGATCGGCGAAGGCCCGGCCGCGCGTTCGGTCAAGCTCGATCTGCCGCCGTTCACGCTGGTCGGTGCAACCACGCGCGCGGGCATGCTCACCAATCCGCTGCGCGACCGTTTCGGCATCGTCGCGCGGCTGGAGTTTTATACGGCGGAAGAACTCGGCTACATCGTGCACCGCTCGGCGGGGCTATTGCAGATGAACCTGGAGGAAGCGGGCGCGCTGGAAATTGCCAAGCGTTCGCGTGGCACCCCGCGTATCGCCAATCGCCTGTTGCGGCGGGTGCGCGACTACGCCGAGGTCAAAGCCGATGGCCACGCCACCGGCGCGGTGGCCGATGCGGCGCTGGTGATGCTCGACGTCGATCGCGCCGGGCTCGACATGATGGACCGCAAGCTGCTGTCGGCGGTGATCGAAAAGTTCATGGGCGGCCCGGTCGGGCTGGACAACGTGGCCGCCGCCATCGGCGAAGAGCGCGACACCATCGAGGACGTGCTCGAACCCTATCTGATCCAGCAGGGCTACCTGCAACGCACGCCACGCGGCCGCATCGCCACGCCGCTGGCGTACCGCCATCTCGGCATTGCGGTCCCGTCCAGCGAGGCTGATCTGTTTTGAGTGCATCGTTTTGATCATGGCGCTGTTTTGAGTATGGGATTCAGCTGGCCCGTCCGCGTCTACTGGGAAGACACTGACGCCGGTGGCGTGGTGTATTACGCCAACTATCTGAAGTTCATGGAACGCGCTCGCTCGGAATGGCTGCGTGCGCTGGGCTTCGAGCAGGATGCGCTGCGTGACACGCATGGCGCGGTGTTCGTGGTGCGGCGGGTGGAAGTCGATTACCTGTCGCCCGCGCGCTTCAACGATGCGCTCGACGTGTCGGTCAGCCTCAAACGCATCGGCGGCGCCAGCCTGGTGGTGGAACAAACCGTGACGCGCGGCGTCACATCCCTGATCGCCGCGCGCGTGACGCTGGCGTGTGTCGATGCGGCGCTTTTCAAACCCGTTAAAATTCCCGCCTTCATTCTGTCTGCCCTGGAACCTGCCTCGTGAACCCTGAACTCGGCCAAGACCTTTCGTTGCTCCACCTCATCTGGAATGCTTCGTTGCCGGTGCAGTTCGTCATGCTGCTGTTGCTGGGTGCATCGCTGATGTCGTGGTGGGTGATTTTCATCAAGCTGTTTGCGCTGAAACGTGCGCGCCAGCTGACCGACCAGTTCGAGCAGGAATTCTGGAGCGGCAGCGACCTCAATGTCCTTTATCAGCGGGTATCGGGCGGGCGCGAAAGCGTATGCGAAATGGGGCGCATCTTCGAAGCCGGGTTTCGCGAATTCATGAAGCTGCGCGGTCAGCCCGGGCAAGCGCTCAATGTCATCATCGACGGCACCCGCCGCGCCATGCGCGCCACCTATCAGCGCGAACTCGACAGCCTCGAGTCGCATTTGTCCTTTCTCGCCACGGTTGGTTCGGTGTCGCCCTATGTCGGGCTGTTCGGCACCGTGTGGGGCATCATGATTGCGTTCATCGGACTCTCCAGCGTGGCGCAGGCGACGCTGGCGCAAGTCGCGCCGGGCATCGCCGAGGCGCTGATCGCCACCGCCATGGGGCTGTTTGCCGCGATTCCCGCCGTGGTCGGCTACAACCGCTACACCCACGACATCGACCGCCTGGCCAATCGCATGGAAAGCTTCATGGAGGAGTTTTCCAACATCCTGCAGCGTCAGGTCACCAAGGCGGTCTGATTCATGGCCCGCACCCGCAAGCAGGTTGCCGAGATCAACGTCGTGCCGATGATCGACGTGATGCTGGTGCTGCTGGTCATTTTCATGGTGACCGCGCCCTTCATCAACCCCGCCCAGGTCGAGCTGCCGAGCGTCGGCAAGACCTCACAGACACCTGACAAGCCGCTGGAAATCATCATCAAGGAATCGGGCGAATATCTGTTGAAAAACCGTGCTGTCGGCGGCGAGAGCAGAACCGTGACGAAGCGCGAGCTGGCCGCCGAAATCGCTGCCTTGCACCGTGAACAGCCGGATCAGCCGGTGGTCATCGCGGCCGATAAAAATGTTCGCTACGAAGAAGTGATGCATACGATGACCCTGCTGCAAAAGGCGCAAATCAGCCGCATCGGATTGCTCGCGCGCCCAGCGCCATGAGGCTTGCGGCGGATGCACCGTTTGTCACCCGCGATCACGCCAGGCTGGTGGCGGGCGCGCTGGCGCTGGGGGTGCATACGGTGTTTGTGCTGCTGCTGGTGTTTGGCGTGTCGTGGCAAACCGAGCATCCCGCGCCGGTGATGGTGGATGTGTGGCAGAGCTTGCCCAAGGCTGAGTCACATCCGATTGCGGTAAAGCCGCCTGAACCTGCCAAGCCTGTTCCAGAGCCCAAACCTGTGCCCATGCCCAAGGCCAAGCCCGTGGCTGAAGAGCCGCCGCCCAAGGCGCCCGACATCGCGCTGGACAAAAAGCGCGCTGAAACCGAACGGCTGAAAAAACTCAAAGCCATCCAGGATGCCGAAGACCGGGCGCGCAAAGATGCCGCGCGGGCAGAGGTCGACGCGCTGAAGAAAGCGCGCGACACGCAACAGGCTGAGCAGAAGCGACAAGCCTTGCTGCGCCAGATGGAAGCCGATGAATTGAAACAAAACATGGCGAACGAGACGGCGGCCAACGCGGCACGGGCGGCGAAACAAGCTGACGCGCGCGCGTCTGGCGCGCGTCAGGCCGCCCTGTCGCAAACCATCGGACAATATCGCGACCTGATCAGCGCCACGGTGCGTGGCAATACCCGCCTGCCGGACAACCTGCAAGGCAATCCGCAAGTGCGTTGTCTGGTCAAATTGCTGCCGACCGGTGATGTGGTGAGTGTGCGGGTGACGCAATCGAGCGGCAACCCGGCGTATGACGCTGCCGTGGTGCGCGCCATCGAGAAATCCTCGCCGCTGCCCTTGCCGACTGATCGCGAGGCGCGTGCCGCATTCGTTCCGGAACTTTCCTTTACTCATCGCCCCAAAGAGTGAGCGTGGTTGTTGCCGATTTATCGGCTTTACAATCCACGGCCTGCCCCTCGCGGGTTGAGCCCGGAGTAGGCTCGTCGCAGTCGGCTATACTCGCTCGGCATCGAGCCTTTTTGATCGAGACCCCATCCCATGTTGCGTGCTGCCTTATTGTTACCCCTGTTGTTTTTGACGCTGCTGAGCGCGCCGTTCAGCGCGCGCGCTGCGATGGAAATCCAGGTGGTGGGCGGCGCCACCACCAAAATCACCATCGCGATGCTGCCGTTTCAGGCCGCGCCGGGCCAGCCTGCGCCCGCACTGACGCAAATTGTGGGCGACGACCTCAAGCGCAGCGGCCAGTTCAATTTGCTGGACATG
>JAABQE010000069.1 GCA_011391655.1 Hydrogenophilales bacterium | reverse complement strand
ATGGCCATGCGTCGGGTCGGCTCAGAGAACATGTCATAACCGAAGGCGGCCAGATTGCGGCCAACGAACGGTTCGAGATAAATGATGGACGTGTAGAGCGGGCGATCACCCGCAGGTCTGAGCGTGAAATCGGGAAACCCCTCGGCGCGAATGGCGTCGATATGCGCCGCAAGCCTGGCAGGGGGAATCGCCTGACTGAAGCCCACGCCCTGGATGCCCGGGTAATTGTCCGCCAGTCGCAGGCGCTTGACAAAACGCCGCCATTGCGCCCGGGTCACCTCGCCGTTTGCATCGAACAGCCCCGCGCCCCCAAGCAGGATTTGCTCATGATCACGCAGCCGTTTTTCAATGGCCGCGACGACTTCCCGGGCATGCAACTCAAACTGCGCCTCCGCGCTGCGCGCACGTTCTTCCCGCAGCCCCAGCCAGACCAGCATGACCAGCAGCAATCCTGTGGCCAGAACAACCCAGGCCAAAATCCCATGCCGGCTGAACAGGGTCGTCCGGGTCGAACTCATGTCGAGCGTGTCCCCGTTACGACGTTATCTGTGGCTGGCCGGCCTGCCCTGATCGGCAAATCGAAGAAGAAAACGGTGGCTTCCCCCGCCACCGACTCGAAACCAATTTGGCCACCCATGTGTTCCACCAGTTCCTTGCTGATGACAAGCCCCAGCCCAGTGCCGCCTTTTTGCCGGCTGTCGGAGGAATCGGCCTGGGAGAACTTCTGGAAGATGCGGTCCTGGAAACCCGCCGGAATTCCGGGGCCATGGTCGATCACCGCAATCCGCACCTGCTCGCCGCGCCGGGTTGCCCGCACCTCCACCCGGCTTCCTTTGGGAGAAAACTTGGTGGCATTGGAAAGCAGATTGGCCATCACCTGCTGCACGCGCAGGGAATCAATCTCGACCACAGCGGCGTCGGCACGCTCTGCGAAATCCAACTGAACCCCGTGCTGGTCGGCATAGGCCTGATTGTCCCGGATCGTCTGTTCAATCAGCGGCATCAGGGGCTGAACCTGCATATCGAAGCGCATCTTGCCGGCCATGAGCTTGTCCATGTCCAGCAAGTCGTTGATGAGATGCAACAGCCGCTGGCTGTTTGTGTGGGCGATGCCGATCATGTCCTGCACTGGCTTGGAGAAATCGCCCAATACGCCGCCGGCCAGCAGGCCCAGTGCGCCGGAAATGGACGTCAGCGGGGTGCGCAATTCATGGCTCACTGTGGAAACGAATTCGCGCTTCATTTGATCGATTCGCTTTCTTTCCGTGATGTCCTCGGAAATGCCCAGCAAATACTGCGGACAGCCATCCGCATCCCGCAATGCCAGCTTCTGGGTGTGCAGGATGCGGGTGCCGCGTAGGGTTTCGACGCTTTCCTCCGGGATATCCACCACCCCATGCTGCGCCAGAACCTCCCTGTCCTTGCGGGTGAAAAAATCCGCCTGGTCTGGTGGAAAAAAGTCGTAATCGTTGCATCCCAACAGTTCATCCCGTGCATGGCCCAACAGTGCCTCACCGGCGCTGTTCAAAAACTCGAACCGCAGATCAGACGCACGCTTCACGAAAATCATGTTGGGAACATTCTCGACAATGCTGTCCAGCAACTGGGTGGTTGTCCTGAGTGTCTCTTCAGCTGCCTTGCGCTCACTGATGTCCGACTCGATGGCCATGAAACCCTGCAGTCCGCCCGCGCTATCCCGCAACGGGTTGCAGCTGATGTTGATCCAGTAAGGCTGACCCGACTTGGTGTAATTGATCACATCCACATCGAAGGGTTCGCCCTGAAGCAGGGCGTCGTGCATGCGTGCAACCGTGGCCGGATCCGTGGCCTCGCCCTGCAACACCTCGCCTGGCTGACGTCCGCGCACCTCTTCCAGCGTGTAGCCGGTGATGCGGGTAAAGCCCTCGTTGAACCATTCCATCAGGCCGTCAGCGTCGGTGATCAGCACCCCGTTGGTGGTCTGGCTGGCCACCCGCGACAGCCGGGCCAGTTCAATCTGCCCTTCGCGGTGCTTTTGCTGGACACGTACCGCCTCGACCAACTGGCCCAGGGTGACGAGCAGCGGATGCATGAAATCGACCAGCGCCTGATCATAGCCGCCGGGCCGGTTGGCAATGCCCAGCATGGCCACCAGTTCACCACCGTAATGGATGGGAATGCCGAGGAAGGCGTTCAGCGCCGGATGTCCCTTGGGCAAGCCGCCCCGGCGTGAGTCATGGTAAGGATCGTTCGCGATCACCGGCTCGCCAGTGGTCATCGCAGCGCCAAACAGGGTCTTGAGATTGGTGAACTCCATGCCCTGCGCTGCATTGGCCTCATAGTACGCGCGCGTGTCGTCACTCCAGGCGATATTGGTGATGGCCCAGGACTTCAGATAAGGCGCGCCCTCTGGCGTGCGCAGCACCTCACCGACGAATCCGTATTCGCTCTCGGTCAGGACGAGAATATCCGTCAGCAAGCCATCAAACGCCTTGTGCCGATCCGTCTCATGGATGAACTGCGACTGGGCGCGGGCGATCACCTCACCGAGCGCCTGGGCCATTTTCAGGGCCTTGCTCTGCTGGTGCAGGTCGACCTGGTTGATTTCCGTTTCCACGCAATCGGCGAGATCGCGGAGCGCGCGGCGATCCTCAGCCGTCAGCACTCGCGGTTGGTCATCGATGATGCACAGGGTGCCGATGCGGCAGCCATCGGCCGTGGCCAGCGGCGCGCCGGCGTAGAAACGAATATGTGGCGGCCCGGTCACCAGCGGATTGTCGGCAAAGCGCGGATCGTGGCTGGCATCGGCGATCTCGAAAATATCGTCTCCAAGAATGGCGTGCCCGCAAAAAGAAATATCCCGCCCGGTTTCGCACGCGTCCAGCCCCTGGCGGGACTTGAACCATTGACGCTCGGTATCCACCAGCGAAACCAGGGCGATCCGGGTGCCGAGCATGTGTTGGGCCAACCGGGTCAGGCGATCGAAGCGTTCCTCTGCCGGGGTGTCCAGAATGCCACGTTCGTGCAACGCTTGCAGGCGCTGCACCTCATTCATGGGAAAGCCCGGGAATTGCATTGCTGATATGGCCTTTATTCGACGATACGCGCGCGCGTATCCAGAATGTCAGGCTGTTCGCGCTGGCTGGGGTTAATACGCGGGAAAGGGGATCGAGCGTCGCTGTGCCGGGTAAACGGCCGGTCGAAACCATGGCCAGGCAGTTCAACCAGTGCGGCGAAATTGGGCGGTGTCATGCAACTGGCATTGTTTGATCCATAACTGATCAAACGACAAAATAGCCAGGTTCTGAAGCCCTATATGCTTATAAATAAAAGGCGCCTGGCACGCCCGCTGACGGTTAAGCGTGACATTCTCCGGCAACGCCAAACACGGCAGCCCCTCAGACAGCCGTCACCAGTTGCTCGACCCAGGCCCGCATCTCAAGCGGGCGCTGGAAATAGTAACCCTGGAATCGCTCACACCCCTGTTGGCGCAGGAAGGCAAGCTGGGCTTCATTTTCCACCCCTTCAGCCACCACCTCGAAATGCAGGTGGCGCGCCATCGACAAAATGGTCTCCACCAGGGCAACATCGTTGGGGTCATGCGGAATGTCCTGCACGAAGCTCTTGTCGATCTTGAGTTCGGACAGCGGCAAACGCTTCAGATACGCCAGAGACGAATAGCCGGTGCCGAAATCATCAATCGAAAAATGCAATCCGAGTGCCACCAGTTCGGTCATCCGCGCCACCGACTCGGATGCATGCTCGACCAGCAGGCTCTCGGTGATT
>JAABQE010000068.1 GCA_011391655.1 Hydrogenophilales bacterium | reverse complement strand
ACTGGTTGACCGCTTCGGCGAACTGCCCGATACCGCGCGCGCCCTGCTGGCGGTGCATCGCCTGCGCCTGTCCACCCGCGCCTACGGCATCGTCAAGCTCGATGTGTCCGGCGATGGCATGAGCGTGCAATTCTCGCCCAATCCCCCGATCGATCCGGTTAAAATCATCCAGTTGATCCAGGGCAAGGCGGGATACAAACTGGCGGGGCCCGACCGGCTGAAACTGAGCACCTCCTTGCCGGATCTCGGCCGGCGCGTGGGCGCAGTCACCGCTTTCCTCGCCGCGCTGGGCGATCCCGTTTCACTCGCAATACAAACCTTAAACCGTAGTTAGGGCTTCTCTTCATGCCAACCGCCGTCGAGCATCACTGCAAGAGCTGCCCATACAACCCAGCCAATGGACATTCAGAATCGCATTGCGCCGCATGACGGACGAACTGGGCAAGACGGTTGCCCTCAGACCAAACTGACTTTCAATCAGGGAGCAAGCGCTGTAGGCGAAGGTTTTCTGCCTCGATAGGCGCTAAAATTTCATTATTTTTATGGCACCGACGATTTTCCGCGAGGGCAGTTTCCGTTTCTTTTTCTTCTCGCGGGAGGAAGCAAGAATGCATGTACACGTCAACCACCCTGACGGTGAGGCAAAATTCTGGCTATTTCCAGAATTGGGGCTGGCGACGAGCACTGGGCTGTCGCCTAAACAAATCAAGGAAGCCCATAATATGATTGCTGTTCACCTGGAGGAAATCATCCATGCCTGGGATACGCACTTCCCAAGTTGAAGTCACGCATGTTTCACAACATGGCTTTTGGCTGCTGCTTGCCGATGAAGAGCTGTTTTTGCCTTTCGCAAATTTTCCCTGGTTTCGCGGTGCCAGCATCGAGCAGCTCTGCCAGGTCGAATGGCCTGCGGAAAATCACCTCTTCTGGCCTGCCCTGGATATCGACTTGTCGGTTGAGTCCATCCGCGATCCTGCTGCGTTTCCGCTGATCGCTGCGGTCAAGGGGGACGCGCCAAAAGCAGCGAGGTAGCGCACTCAATCTGCGTGCAATACGTCGTAGGCAGACGCATTGCGGGATTACATGGAATGTATGCCCTTCAGGGTACGAATCCACCCCGTAAAAGCAGGGTAAACCCTACACTAAAACATCAACCTTAAATTCACTTAAACCCCCATGAACCTGATCCAGCCTTTTGCCGCCCTTCGTCCCGCCAGTGGGCGCGCCAACGATGTCGTCGCGCCGCCCTACGACGTGCTCTCCACAGCCGAAGCCCGCGAGCGTGTCAGCGGTCGCCCATGGAGCTTTCTGCATATATCCAAACCGGAAATCGACCTGCCTGCCGACACCAATCCCTACGCGCCTGAAGTCTACGCCAAGGGGGCGGAAAACCTGCGCAAGCTGATCGAAGCGGGCGTGCTGGTGCGTGACCCGGAGGCCTGCTACTACGTCTACCGTATCGTGATGGGCAATCACAGCCAGACCGGCCTCGTCGCGGCCGCCTCGGTGGCGGATTACGACACCAACCGCATCCGCAAACACGAATTCACCCGCCCCGACAAGGAAGACGACCGCGTGCGCCAGATCGACGCACTCGACGCCCAGACCGGCCCGGTGCTGCTGGCCTACCCCGCTGCGCCTGAAGTGGATGCCATCCTGGCGGCGGCGTCTGCCGGCGTGGCGGATTCGGATGCCGAACTCGATGGCGTACGGCATACGCTGTGGGTGATTCGCGATACCACGATCCAGGCACACATTACCGCCGCATTCAACGCCATGAACGCGCTCTACATCGCCGACGGCCACCACCGTTCTGCGTCGGCGTCGCGTATTGCCGCTGCCCGCAAAGCGGCTAACTCCGCGCACACCGGCAGCGAGCCCTACAATTTTTTCCTCTCGGTGATTTTCCCCGCGCACGAAATGGCGATCATGGATTACAACCGCGTCATCACCGATCTTAACGGCCTCTCCGCAGAAGCCTTTCTCGAACGCGTGAGCACAGCATTCTGCGTCGAGCCGGCTGCCGGTGTTGCCGGCGCCGTCAAGCCCGAGCAGCCAGGCGTTTTCGGCCTGTATCTGGCCGGCAAATGGCGTCGCCTCACCATTCGCCCTGAATTGATCCCGGCTGATCCGGTGGGTCGTCTGGATGTAAGTCTGTTGCAAAACAACCTGATCGCGCCCATCCTTGGCATCACCGACCCACGGCGCGACAAGCGCATTGACTTTGTCGGCGGCATCCGCGGCCTGTCCGAACTGGAAAAACGGGTCAACAGCGGAGAAATGGCGCTAGCCTTCGCGCTCCATCCCACTCGCATGGAAGACCTGATGGCAGTAGCCGATGCCAATGAAGTGATGCCGCCCAAGTCCACCTGGTTTGAACCCAAACTGGCTGACGGACTGGCTTCGCACGCACTGAAGTGAGCCAGCCTCTGCGAAGCGCCCGGTCTTTTTCCCTAAGGTTTGGCCAATAATTGCCGTATTCCATTCGAGTAGCCATTTTTCAACAGGAATCAAGCTCGTGAAAATCGACAAGCGCACCACGCCTACCGCCCCCGCCAAAGTATCTGCCGCCAAGGGCAAAGGCGCAGGAAAGACCGCCACGCCTGCTGCGGGCGGCAGCGATTCGCTCACCCTGACTGAATCGAGCACGCGCATCCGCACCCTGGAATCCCAATTGGCGTCGGTCGAGGTAGCGGATGCCAGCAAGATTGAATCGGTTAAGGCGGCGCTTGCGAACGGCACCTTCACAGTCGATGCCGAAGTCGTGGCGGACCGCCTGATCGACCACACCAAAGAAGCGCTGCGCAAACGCCCGCGTAAAAAATAAACTCCCAACCTCGAATCCACTTTCGGGGCGAACCATGAACACCATCCAACTCTCTGTAACCGGCATGACCTGCGGTGGCTGCGTCAACAGCGTGAAAAACGTGTTGACCGCCCTGGCTGGCGTGCAAAGCGCAGACGTCACACTCACTCCAGGTCAAGCGCTGGTGGTATACGACCCCGCCCGCATTGCACCGGCCGCGCTGGTGCAGGCTATTCTCGATGCCGGGTTTGGCGTGGCTGACTGACAGCCCCCGCTTTTGGCAGCTAATCCGGCGCGCGGGTCGCGTTCAGGATTGGCCGCACAGACTCACCAGCGCTTCAGGGCTATGCACTACGTTGCCCTGCACATAATCCACCCCGATCTGCTTCAATAGCGCCAGAATCGCTTCCGATTCGACAAACTCCGCCACGGTTTTGAGTCCCATCTGGTGACCGATGGTGTTGATTGCCTCGACCATGGAACGGTCAATGGGGTTATTCACAATGTCGCGCACAAATGCGCCGTCGATCTTGAGGTAATCCACTTTCAGGTTTTTCAGATAGACGAAGGACGACAGGCCGCTACCGAAGTCGTCGAGCGAAAAACTGCAACCAAACTCACGCATCGCCTCGATAAACTCATTGACGACAACCAGGTTGCCGATCGCTGCCGTTTCCGTGATTTCAAAACACAAATGCGGCCCCAGCGCGGGCGTTTCCTGCAAATACGCCAGCAGCATGCTGCGAAATGCCGGGGCTTTCAGCGACGCGCCTGACAGATTGACCGCAAACAGACAATGTTGCGTCCGGTCGGAGGTCAGATAATTTTGGCAGACCCGCATCGCTTCCTTGATCACCCAGCTATCGATCATCGGCATTAATGAATAACGCTCGGCCGCCGGAATAAACGCCATCGGCGGAATTTCATTGCCGTCGTCATCCAGCATGCGCAACAGCAACTCGACATGGCGACCCGCATCGGGCGCGCCCTCATCGATGC
>JAABQE010000067.1 GCA_011391655.1 Hydrogenophilales bacterium | reverse complement strand
GGATGGTTTAGCCGGGAATGGCGGGGGCGAAAAAGCACTCGAGATGGCGTTGCCCCAAGGTAAATTCGGCGCAATCCAGGGCTTGGAGCGCGGCATCCAGCGCCGTGGAAAACGCCACAAAATCAGTGATGTCCGGGTAAATCTCCATCCACGTCACGGGATCGTCACAGCGTTGCATGCGATGCGGGTGCTGTCCGCAATAGGCGGCCAGCGTGAGCAGCAACGCATCGATCCGGCTGCTGGCCAGGGTGGCCTGCGTCAGGTCGATCCGGTAATAGACATAGGCGTGCCGCACCTACTCGGGGAGCGCGTAGGGCAGGGGCTTGAGGGTGAGCGCGGGCCCGTCGGCGGCCTTCAGGTGCAGGGTTTGCGTATTCGCGCTTTCGACCTGGGCGACGACCAGTACGTCGAAGCCACCGCCGGGGGCCGGCGCCGCATTGACCACGGTGCCGGTGGCTTGCCCTTCCATGTCGGCGCTGTATAACGCGTCACCGGGTGCCGCTTCGGCATCAACCTGTGCCAGAAACATGCGGCGCTTGAGCTTGCCCAGATACTGGCTGCGCGCAACGATTTCCTGGCCGGGGTAGCAGCCTTTTTGAAAACTTACGCCGCCGATGGCTTCATAGTTGACCATTTGCGGCACGAACTGCTCCTGGGTCGCGCTGACGATCATCGGAATGCCGGCATTGAGCCGCAACCAGTCCCATACCGGCGCGCCGACCGGGGTAGCGGATGTGCGCAGCGCTTGCCACACGGCGGCGGCATGTTCGGGGGTGATCGACAGCACGAACTTGTCGTCGCCGACCCGGATCACCTGGCCAGCCTCAACCGCGACCGAGCGCATCGCCGCCTCGGGAATTGCGCCCATCGCGGTGCTGACTGCGGCGGCGGCCTGCTTGCCGGCAACGACCAGACGCACGCTGTCATCGCTGGCGTCGCGCGCCTGGACTTTGGCACGCATGATGAACATGTTCAGCCGCTTTTGCACGCTGGGGAGAATGTCGCCCGCCAGTTGCAGGCAATAATCGTCGGCCTGCCGCCACATCAGGAAATTGCCGAGCAGGCGTCCCTTGGGGCTGCAGTAGCCGTTCCATTGCGCACTGTCGGCGTGCAGGCTGCGTACGTCGTTGGTCAGTTGGCCTTGCAGGAACGTGGCCGCATCGTCGCCGCGAAAGGCAATGACGCCGAGCTGGGACAGGTCGGCCACGATGGTGCCGTCCACCGCAGCGGCGCGTTCGCCGGCGGGGTCGCCAAAGTGCAGAACGCTGCGATCTTCGATCAGCGCGCCTTGGGATTGCAGAAAGGTTTTCCAGGATTCGATCACGTTACTATTCCGGCAGGTTGAACCAACGAAAGTGTACACGCGGATGCACGAGATTGAACTCAAACCCTCACGTCTGTTGGGGCTGTTGCTGGCAGGGATGGGGGTGCTGGCGCTGGCGGCCATCTATTTCGCAAGCTTGCCGGTTGGCCAGCAATGGGCGCTGGCATGTGCCGGGCTGGGTCTGGCTGGATGGGGCTGGCAGCGGATGAAGGAGCCGATTCGCTTGCGAATCATGGCGGATGGCCGCTTGCAAGGCCTCAGTGATGCGGAAACCTGGCGTGATGTCGAGGTGCTGGGGGACAGCTTCGTCTCAATCGGGTTGATCGTGCTGCGTTATCGTTGTGAAGGCCAGGCATTACGCAGCCTGACCCTGCTGCCCGATAGCGCGCCTGCCGACGACTTGCGTCGCCTCAGGGTGTCTCTGCGCTGGATACGCCGCACACGCTCGGACACATCGTCCCCGGACGGGGATTGAGCACGGTGTTGCCGGCAACGGGGAGGGTGTCGGGATAGTCGCGGCTGAAATGGAGTCCGCGGCTTTCTTGCCGCAATTGCGCCGAGCGAATGATGAGATCGGCAGTTTGCACCAGGTTGCGCAGTTCGATCAGATCGTTGCTGACGCGGAAATTGCGGTAGAACTCGTCAATCTCGGCGCGCAGCAGGCGGATGCGATGTGCCGCACGGACGAGGCGTTTGTTGGTCCGGACGATGCCGACGTAGTCCCACATGAAGCGGCGCAGTTCGTCCCAGTTGTGCGAGATCACCACTTCTTCGTCGGCGTCGGTGACGCGCGAGGCGTCCCACGCGGGTAATTCCAGCATGGGCGCAGGCGGCGTGGCCAGGATGTCGGCGGCAGCGGCATGGCCGAATACCAGACATTCGAGCAGCGAGTTCGACGCCAGCCGGTTCGCGCCATGCAGCCCGGTAAACGTGACTTCGCCGACCGCGTGCAGGTTGCACAGATCGGTGCGCGCGTCGATGTCGGTGACCACGCCGCCGCAGGTGTAGTGCGCAGCGGGCACCACCGGAATCGGCTGCTGGGTGATGTCGATGCCGAACTCGAGGCAGCGACGGTAAATCGTGGGGAAATGCTCGCGAACGAATTCAGGCGGCTTGTGGCTGATGTCGAGATAGACGCAGTCGAGACCGCGTTTTTTCATCTCGAAGTCAATCGCGCGCGCGACCACGTCGCGCGGTGCGAGTTCGGCGCGTTCGTCATGAAGATGCATGAAGCGGCTGCCGTCGGGCAACAGCAAATGACCGCCTTCACCGCGCACGGCTTCGGTGATGAGGAAAGACTTGGCGTGCGGGTGATACAAACAGGTCGGGTGAAACTGCACGAATTCTAGGTTGGCCACGCGGCAACCGGCTCGCCACGCCATTGCAATACCATCCCCAGTCGAGATGTCAGGGTTGGTGGTGTAGAGGTAGACTTTGCCCGCGCCGCCGGTGGCCAGCACGGTGTGGCCGGCGGAAAAGGTTTCGACTTCGCCTGTGTCTTTGTCGAGGGCATAGGCGCCGTGCACCTGCCGATCCGATCCGCCCGCCCGTTTGCCAGTGATCAGGTCGATGGCGACATGCTGCTCGAAGGTGTCGATATTGGGGTGGGCTCGCACCTTGTCGAGCAGGCTGGTTTGCACCGCATGGCCGGTGGCGTCGGTGGCATGCACGACCCGGCGCCTGGAATGGCCGCCTTCGCGCGCCAGATGCAGGCCGCCCGGGGTGGAGGGATCGGGCGTGAAGGCGACGCCGTTGGCGGTAAGCCAGGCGATCATCTCGCGGGCCTGGCTGGCCACCCGGTAGGTCACGGCTTCGTCACACAGCCCGCCACCCGCAACCAGCGTGTCGTGTACGTGTGCCCCGACCGAATCCCCGTTGTCGACTGCCGCCGCAATCCCGCCTTGCGCCCAGTCGCTGGCGCCGTCAGTCATCTGGCGTTTGGTGACAATTGCAACCCGGCACAGGTCGGCCAGCTTGAGTGCAGTAGTTAGCGCAGCGAGGCCGCTACCGAGGATGAGGACGTCATATCTATGCATGGTGGCGGGGAATGATAACAGGCTCATATTGGACAAGAATAACCCGGTTCGGGATGAACTTTTTCATTACGGGCTGCTCACACACCCGGTTAGTGCGGTCACGTATACTTCAACCACAATAAAAAGCAGCTAGGGAGTTATGTCGGATCGCGAACTGGATCAGGTGTTGGTCGAACGTGCCCAGCAGGGGGACAAGCGTGCGTTTGAGCTTTTGGTGATCAAATATCACCGCAAGCTCGGCCGCCTGTTGTCGCGCATGGTGCGTGATGCGGCCGAGGTGGAAGACATCACGCAGGAAGCTTTTATCAAGGCTTATCGCGCGTTGCCGGGGTTTCGCGGCGATAGTGCGTTTTATACCTGGCTGTATCGCATCGGCGTCAACACTGCGAAAAACTACCTGGTGGCGCGCAAGAAGCAGCCGGTGTCGTCGGATGTGTTGGCGGAAGAT
>JAABQE010000066.1 GCA_011391655.1 Hydrogenophilales bacterium | reverse complement strand
CAGCAGGGCGTTCATTTCAGGCAAGGCCAGGTGTCGGTTGGCCCGCACTGCGCCGTGACACGCCAGGGTGGCCAACAGTTCGTTGCGACGCTCGGCGAGCAGGCGTGCCACGCCGAATTCGGCCACTTCGTGCAGCACGGCGCGAGTGAGTTCGACCGGGTCGGCGTTTTTCAATAACCAGGGTACCGAGCGCACTGCCACCGAGGTGGGCGAGGTGATCGAAACGTCAAAGCCGATATCGCGCAAGCCATCCAGATGCGGGCTGATTTCTGCCACGTCGCGCGCGTCGACCGTCAGCGCGACCGGGATCAGCAGGGTTTGCGCGGGTACGGCACGGGCGTCGAGCGCGGCTTTGAGTTTTTCATAGACGACACGTTCGTGCGCGGCATGCATGTCGACCAGCACCAAGCCCTGCGCGTTTTGCGCCAGCACATAGACGCCATGTAATTGGGCAATGGCGTAGCCGAGCGGGGGTACGTCGCCTTGCCCGCTTTCGGAAAAAGACTGCGCCGCAAGCGCAACACCCGCCCCTGAATCCTGAATCCCGACCCCTGCCCCCTGTGCCAAAGGCGCATAGAACGCCATCGCCTCATTGACCTGCAAGGGCATCAGGGTTTGTCGAGTGGGCACATAGGCGCCAAACGGCGATACGGCCACGCTTGCGTCTTGCGCAGGCGTCACGGCACCCGCCTCCACGGCCGACGCCGGTGCCGCCAACAGCCGCTCGACGGCATGAAACAAAAACTGGTGGACGCCGCGGCTGTCACGAAAACGGATTTCGGTTTTGGCCGGATGCACGTTCACGTCTACCCCATCCGGCGGCAGGCTGATGAACAGGCAATACGCCGGATTCAACTGATGGTGCAGCACGTCACGGTAGGCTTCTTTCAGCGCATGGACGATCAGTTTGTCGCGCACGTAACGGCCATTCACAAATACATGCTGGCTGTCCCGGCTGGCGGTTGCCGCGCCGGGGCGGATCACCCAGCCGGACACACGCAAGGCCCCCGCCGCCGCATCGACCGCAACCGTGTTGGATTCAAATGTCTCGCCCAGCACCTGGCGTACCCGCGCGGCGGCAGATGCCACGTTAAAACGCAGCAGCACCCGGCCGTTGTGGCTCAGGACAAATGCCGTTCCGGGATGTGACAGCGCTTGCCGCCGCACCGCTTCGGCGCAGTGGGCGTATTCGGTCGCTTCGGTTTTAAGGAATTTGCGCCGTGCCGGGGTATTGAAAAACAGATCCTGAATGTCGAGCGTGGTGCCGACACCCCGCGCGGCGGGTGTGGGCTCGCCCAGCTGGCCGCCGTCGACCTGCAGCGCCCAGGCATGTTCGGCGCCGGTGTGATCAGGGCGGGCACGGCGGCTGGTGAGCTGTACCCGTGCAATGGCCGCAATTGACGCCAGCGCTTCGCCACGAAACCCCAAGCTGGCGACTTGTTCCAGATCAGCCAGGCTGGCGATTTTGCTGGTGGCGTGGCGGGTCAGCGCGAGCGCGAGTTCGTCGCGCGGGATACCACAACCGTTGTCGCTCACCCGCATCCGTTTCACGCCGCCCTGCTCCAGTTCGATCTGGATCTCGGTCGCGCCGGCATCGAGGCTGTTTTCGAGAATTTCTTTCAACGCGGCCGCCGGGCGCTCTACCACCTCGCCGGCGGCGATTTGCGATATCAGCACATCGGGTAAAACGCGAATGCTCACGACGCAACCACAAAAGACACGCCGCGCCTTGCCGCCATAGCACGCCCCAGGCGCTCGATTTCAGCCGCACCCAACACCCGGCGCGCCAACGGCAGCACATGCGTGTTTTCGAATTCGAGGTGGGCGCGATTCATTGCGATAAAACGGGTGACCAACGCGCTATCGAGCACGGCAGCCGTGCCCACTTCAATCAGCTGCAGTTGCGCCCGCAGACGCCGCCACAACAGCGCCAGTTCGTCGTGCTCCAGCGTCAGGGTTTCGACCAGATCGCAGGCACCGGGCGCGTTCGCCTGTTCCAGCAAGGGGAACAAGTTGCGTTCCTCGTCGTCGTGGTGGTGCACCGCTGCCGTATCGAAATAGGTCTGCACCGCGCGCGCGGCTTGCTGCGATTGGGCATCTGCGCCGTGAACAGGCACATGCGCCAGCAGCTTTTCGAGCGTGTCGCACTGTTTGGCGATGCGGCCGTGGCAGGCTTCCAGCACATCGAGTGGACGATCAAAGCCGGGGGCGGCAGCCCCCAACAAACTGGCGATCATGCGTGCACAACCATCAGGGATTGCGTGTCAGGCGCGATGGCACGGCCATGGGGTGCTGGGCGAAGTAGGTCTTGATGCCCTCGACGATGGCATCCACCAGCTTGTCCTGATAGGCCGGGTCGTTGAGGCGTTTTTCTTCTTCCGGATTGGAAATGAAAGCCGTCTCAACCAGAATCGAGGGAATGTCCGGTGCCTTCAGCACTGCAAATCCGGCCTGCTCGACATGCGATTTGTGCAGCGTATTGATGCCGCCGATTTCCTTCAGCACCGCGTGCCCGAGTTTCATGCTGTCGTTGATGGTGGTGGTTTGCGTCAGGTCGATCAAGGTGCGCTTGAGCGAGGGATCCTTGACGTCGATATTGATGCCGCCGATGAGGTCGGCATCATTTTCCCGCTTCGCCAGCCAGCGTGCCGCCACCGAGGTCGCGCCACCTTCGGACAGCGCAAACACCGATGAACCGCGCGCATGCGGCTTGATGAAGGCATCGGCATGAATCGACATGAACAAATCCGCCTTCAGCGCACGCGCCTTGACCACCCGTTGCCCGAGCGGCACAAAATAATCGCCGTCCCGGATCAGCACGCCGCGCATGTTGTTCTGCGCGTCGAGCTTCTGCTTGAGCTTTTTCGCCAGGGCCAGCGTGATTTCCTTTTCGCGCGAACCGGCGGCGCCAATCGCGCCGGGATCTTCGCCGCCGTGGCCTGCATCGATCGCCACGGTGATTAGCCGGTCATATTTTGGCTCGCCCGCCTTGGCGGGTTTGCGCGGCTCGATCATGGCAGTCTGTGGGGGAGCAGCCGGATTGATCGCCGGCACAGCAGCCACGACCTGAGCGGGTTGCACGGGGTTGGCCAGAATTGGACTGGGCTGGGCTGGACTGGGCAGGGCTGGCGCAACAGCTTGAACCGGATACAAGTCCACCACCAGCCGGTGGCCATATTGCCCCAGCGGTTGCAACTGGAATATCGAGGGTTTGACCGGCGTTTTGAGATCGATCACCAGACGCATCACGCCGGGGCGATTGGCACGCACCCGGATCGCAGCGATGTAGGGATCGTCCGCAGCCAGCTGGCTGCCCAGCGCATCAAGTGCCGTGCCGGCTTCGACGCCTTCCAGATCGATCACCAATCGATCCGGATTCGCCAGGCTGAACGACTTGTGCGCCACTTCCTGCGTCGCCTCCAGCGTAATTCGCGTGTAATCGGGCGATGGCCACAGGCGAGTGGCGGACAATTGCAGCGCCTGCGCCCAGCCCGAGACCAGAAAACCGCACAGCAGAAAAGTTCTTAACAGGGTATACAACACGTCTCCAGATAATCGGACCCGCTCGGGCTTGTGGCTTCGCATTCGACTTCGCGCGCCTCGTCGGTGATCGTCAAGCGGACAATCACGTCCGGCAATGGCAGCCAGCCTGCTGCCTTGTCCGGCCATTCGATCAGGTTCACCGCCTGGCCGCTGACATCACGAAAGCCGGCGTCCAGCCATTCGCGCGGGTCATGCAGTCGATACAGGTCGAAATGATACAACTCAAACGCGGGCAGGCTGTAGGTTTCGGCCAGCGTATAGGTTGGACTTTTGACCCGGCCGCTGTATCCCAGTGCACGCAACAGTCCACGCACCAGCGTTGTCTTGCCCGCGCCCAGATCACCCTCCAGGTAGAACGTCATTCCGGGTTTGAGTTCCCGCGCCAGACGCGCGCCGAATGCCAGCGTGGCGGCCTCGTCGGCCAGATGGCAGCGCACGGTATGATTGGGCGTATGCATGAGACAGATTTAGCGCAGCTGGCGCAGCAAATCAAACAATGGGGACGCGAGCTCGGCTTTGCCGGAGTGGGCATCGCCGACGGCGACTTGAGCGCCGCCGAAACCGGCTTGCAGGCGTGGCTGGATCAGGATTTTCATGGCGAGATGGATTATATGGCGGCGCACGGCACCAAGCGCAGCCGGCCCGCCGAACTGGTGCCGGGCACGCTGCGCATCATCAGCGCGCGGCTGGATTATTTTCCGCCTATAGCAGCCGACCCGCATGCCGTCATGGCCGACGCCGATGCTGCGTATATCGCGCGCTATGCGCTGGGGCGCGATTATCACAAGGTGCTACGCAACCGTCTGCAGAACTTGGCCGAAAAAATCAGTGCCGAAGTGGGCACGCATCATTTCCGCGTATTCACCGACAGCGCACCGGTGCTGGAAGTTTCGCTCGCCGAAAAATCCGGACTTGGCTGGCGCGGCAAGCACACGCTGTTATTGAACCGGCAGCACGGCTCGTGGTTTTTTCTCGGCGAAATCTACACCGATTTGCCGCTGCCGGTGGACGCGCCCGAAGCCAACCATTGCGGCACCTGCCAGGCCTGCATTGACGTCTGCCCGACGCAGGCCATCCTTGCCCCCTACCGGCTCGACGCACGGCGCTGCATTTCCTATCTCACCATCGAACTCAAGGGCAGCATCCCGCTTGAGCTGCGTCCGCTGCTCGGCAACCGCATCTATGGTTGCGACGATTGCCAGCTGGTCTGCCCGTGGAACCGCTTCGCACAAACCGCCACGTTGCCGGATTTTGTAGTCAGAAACGGCCTTGACAGTGCGCGGCTGCTGAACCTGTTTGCCTGGAGCGAGGCCGATTTCAACGAACGCCTGGCGGGCTCGCCGATCCGCCGCATCGGCCATGAACGCTGGCTGCGCAATATAGCCGTCGCTCTGGGTAATGCGCCCGCCTCACCCGCTGTTGAAACCGCGCTTGGTGCGCAGCTGAATCACGACTCTGCGCTGGTGCGCGAGCATGTCGTGTGGGCGCTGTCGCGCCAGACGGACATTTAAGCGTCCTTCAACTCCTGCCGCGCGTGGCGGATCACCGACGCGCCCGAACTCAGCGCCAGCCCCGCCAGCACCAGCGCCACCGCAATATCCGGCCAACCATGCGCTGTCGCCCACACGCCAGCCGCCGCGCCCATCACCGCCAGGTTGCCCAGCGCGTCGTTGCGCGAGCACAGCCACACCGAGCGCGCCTGCGCGTCGCCCTGGCGGTGCGCATACAACAGCGCCGCTACACTGACATTGACCGCCAGCGCCAGCAGACTCACCCAACCCATGATGAACGGTTCCGGCACCACGCCAGCCGACCACTGCCAGACCGACTTGGCGAGAACGAACACGCCGTAGCCCACCATCAGCCAGCCTTTCCACAGCGCGGTACGCGAGCGCCACACGGGCGCCAGCCCGAGCACGAACAGGGCGACGCCGTAATTGCCGGCGTCGCCCAGAAAATCGACCGCATCGGCTAGCAGCGAGACCGACTGCGCCGCGAAGCTCGCCACCAGTTCGACGCCGAACATCAGCGCGTTCAGCACCAGCGCGATCCACAGCGCGCGCCGGTAGCGCGGATCGGGCGGCGCCGCGTTGCACACCGAATCGCAACCGCAGTCGCTCATGACGAATACCGCCCCACCGTTTGTGATGCACAGCGACCCTGCGGGTAAAATGCCGTCTTTCTCATCGCGCCATCCTGCCCCCCATGTCCACGAATGTACATTCCCCTATCGGCGTATTCGATTCAGGCATTGGTGGGCTGACGGTCGTCCGCGCGCTGATGGAGCGTCTGCCGTACGAGAACATCGTTTACTTTGGTGACACCGCGCGTGTGCCCTACGGCGTCAAATCGGTGGAAACCATCTCCCACTTCACCACCCAGATCGCGCAGTTTCTGCTGGAAAAAGACGTCAAGATGCTGGTGATTGCGTGCAACACCATGGCGGCGGTGGCGGCGCAAGTGGTCAAGGATTTGTCGCCGGTGCCGGTGCTGGACGTGATCGACGCGGGTGCGCAGTCGGCGCGCGGCGGCAAAAAGATCGGCGTCATCGCCACCCCCACCACCATCAACAGCAACGCCTACGCGCGCGCCATCCACGACTATGCGCCCGATTCGCGCATCCACTCGCAAGCCTGCGCGCTGTTCGTGCCGCTGGTCGAAGAAGGCTGGCTCGACCACGAAGTCACCCGCCTCACCGCACAGGATTACCTGAAGCCGCTCATGGCTGAACACATCGACACCCTGGTGCTCGGCTGCACTCATTACCCGTTGCTGAAACCGCTGCTGCGCCAGGTGGTCGGCGACGACGTCGCACTGGTCGATTCCGCCGAAGCCATGGCCGAACAGGTCGCCGCGCTGCTGGCTGAAAAGCATCTCGCCAATCCCGGGCCCGCGCAGCCACGCTATGACTTTTATGTCACCGACGTGCCGCTGCGCTTTCAAACCATAGGCGAACGGTTTTTGGGGCGCACCCTCAACAATGTGCATGTAGTGAAGTGGTAACAGCCGATGGCTGCCATGATCCGCGTCAATCCCCAGATCGAACTCGACGAACGCGAAATCCAAGAGGATTTTGTCCGCGCCTCGGGGCCTGGCGGGCAAAACGTCAACAAGGTATCGACTGCGGTGCAACTGCGCTTTGACGTGGCCCGCTCGCCGTCACTACCCGAGCCGGTGCGCACCCGTCTGGCTGCTCTGGCTGGCCGTCGGCTCACCCGCGACGGGGTGCTGATTATCGAGGCTGAACGCTATCGCAGCCAGCGACGCAATCGCGATGATGCGCTGGAACGATTGATTGAACTGATTCGTGAAGCGTGCGAAGTCGACAAGCCGCGCCGTCCGACCCGCCCCACGCTGGCCTCGAAGAAGCGCCGCCTGGAGAGCAAACAGCGACTGGGTGAAACCAAGAAACTTCGGACGTCGAAACCAGGACAGGATAGCTAACCAAGGGGTATTGCAGCGCGGCGACTTGCGTAAGCACACGCAGCCCGCCAGCAGATGGACGTGATTAGTCCATTTCGTCAATCCACGCCATCTGGATTGCTTCGAGGATTTTTTCACCGGAGTGCTCGGGCGCATCGTCAAAGTCGGGCAGTTCCATCACCCAGCGATGCAGATCGGTAAACCGTATCGTGCGCGGATCAATTTCGGGGTGGGCTTCGGAAAGCTCAATCGCGATATCGAGGGAATCGGTCCACTTCATATCAATGTCCTTCTTTCACCATGTTGATGGTGTATTTGGGGATTTCAATTACCAGATCAGCGGCGTTCACGCGCGCCTGGCACGACAAACGTGATTGCGGCTCCAGGCCCCATGCCTTGTCCAGCAGATCGTCTTCTTCTTCGGTGGAGGATTCCAGCGAATTGAAGCCTTCGCGCACGATGACATGGCATGTGGTGCAGGCGCAGGATTTTTCGCAGGCGTGCTCGATCTCGATGCCGTTGGCGAGCAAGGTGTCACACAGGGTGTCGCCGGATTTGGCGTCGATCACGGCGCCCTCGGGGCAAAGTTCGACGTGGGGCAATACGATCAGTTGGGGCATGGTCTTTACAGTTGGCAGGTGCTGCATTGATAACGCACCCGTCTGTCGTCAGCCGGGTGCGTGCGAGGAGCATTTTACATGGCTCGGTTAGCCAAAGGTTTCCAGTTTTTGGCCGGCCATCGCGCGCCGCACATTCTGATCCATGCGGCGCTGGGCAAAATCAGTGGTAACCGCGTTCAGCGCTTCGATGCCGCGCTTGATGGCCAGATGGTCGGATCCGCTCAACAACTGTTCAAGCGCATCGATACTGGCTTCGATCGCGGCGGTTTCGGTGGTATCCAGCAACGCGCCGTCTTCCTGCATCGCAGCGCGCGTCGCCGCAATCAAACCCTTGGCATCGACAATCTGCTCGTTCAACGCGCGCGCGTACATGTCGTCCTTGGCGTGGGTAAACGCATCTTTCAGCATGCGCGTGATGTCGTCATCAGCCAGACCGTATGACGGTTTGACCAGCACGCTGGCCTCGACGCCCGTGCTTTGTTCGCGCGCAGAGACCGCCAGCAAACCGTCGGCATCGACCTGGAAGGTGACGCGAATGCGCGCAGCCCCAGCAACCATCGGTGGAATACCGCGCAACTCAAACCGCGCCAGCGACCGGCAGTCGGCTGCGAGTTCGCGTTCGCCTTGCAGCACATGCACGCTCATCGCGGTCTGGCCGTCTTTGAACGTGGTGAATTCCTGCGCGCGTGCGGTGGGGATGGTGGTATTGCGTGGAATGACTTTCTCGGTCAATCCGCCCATGGTTTCCAGCCCCAGCGACAGCGGAATCACGTCAAGCAGCAACCAGTCGTCACCTGCCCGGTTGCCCGCCAGCACATCGGCCTGCATCGCCGCGCCCAGCGCAACCACCTTGTCCGGGTCCAGATTGGTGAGCGGCGTCTGCTTGAAAAACTCGGCTACCGCCTGACGCACGCACGGCATCCGGGTGGATCCGCCGACCATCACCACGCCTTTCACCTCGTCCACGGCGAGACCTGCATCGCGCAGCGCCTTGCGGGTGGGGGCCAGGGTTTTATTGAGCAGGCTGGCCGTCATGGCATTGAATTCAGCCTGCGTCAGCGTCGCATCCATCATTTCGCCGGTGGACAGCACTGCGGTCACGCGCACTTCGAAATGTTCGGTGAGCGCTTCCTTGGCGTCGCGCGCCTTGGTCAGCAGCAACCGCATGTCGCCCGCCGACAGGGGCTGGAAGCGGCCCTTTTCAACCATCCAGCAGAACACACGCTGATCGAAGTCATCGCCGCCGAGCGCCGAGTCGCCGTTGGTGGCGAGCACTTCGAACACGCCCTTGGACAGTTTCAGGATGGAGATATCAAAGGTACCGCCACCGAGGTCGTACACGGCATACACGCCTTCCGACGCATTATCGAGGCCATAGGCAATCGCGGCCGCAGTGGGTTCGTTCAACAGGCGCAACACATTGAGTCCCGCCAGTTGCGCAGCGTCCTTGGTCGCCTGGCGCTGGGCGTCGTCGAAATACGCCGGAACGGTGATCACCGCGCCGACCAGTTCGCCGCCGAGCGCCGCTTCAGCGCGCGTACGCAACACCTTGAGGATTTCTGCCGAGACCTCGACCGGACTTTTCACCCCGGCAATGGTCTTGATCTGCACCATGCCCGGCGCATCGACAAAGTGGTACGGCATGCTGGCAGCGTCGTCGATATCCGGCAGGCCGCGCCCCATGAAGCGTTTGACCGACATCAGCGTGTTATGCGGGTCCAGGCTTTGCGCGCGCTGCGCAGGGTAGCCCACGTCCACCGAACCGTTGGCGTGGTAGCGCACCACCGACGGCAGCAGGGCGTGACCTTCCGCGTCGTCGAGTATCGTCGCCAGGCCGGAGCGCACGCAGGCGACCAGTGAATTGGTGGTGCCCAGATCGATGCCCACCGCCAACCGGTGCTGATGCGGTGCAGTGGACATGCCGGGTTCGGAAATCTGCAACAGAGCCATGCCTAGCCTTCGAGTTCTTCGTACACGTCGCCGACTTCGGCGATGAGTTTGTCCATAAAACGCAATTGGCGCACGGCTTCGCGCGCACCCTCAAAATCCTGCCTTGCATCGAGCAAATCGACCAGTTGCGTCTCGATACGGCGGTGGGTGAGACGCAATTCGTCCATCAACGTATCGAGCGCAGCCACATTTTTTTCGGCGCGCGCGTCGTCTATCGCCTCGCGCCACTCCATCTGCTGCATCAGGAATGCCGGCGCCATCTGCGTGTTATGCGCGTCGAGTGCATCGATCCCCTGCAGCTGCAACAGATACACGCCGCGATCAACCGGGTGTTTCAGGGTGCGGTACGCTTCGTTCGCCCGGGTCGCCCATTGCATCGCAACGCGCTGCTCGGCTTCAGGCTGCGCCGCAAAACGATCCGGATGAACCGTGTTTTGCAGTTCGCGATAAGCCGTGTCGAGCTGGTCACGGTCCAGTGCATACGTTGCCGGCAGGCCGAATAACGCGAAGTGGGTTTGGGTGAAGTCCATCAGGGGTCGGGATTCAGGGATCAGGATTCAGGGGGCTTGTGCTCGGTGATTTTTATTGGCGCGGCCAAAGGTCGCACAAAAACCGTATCAGTGGCCTCTGAATCCTGCCCCCTGCCAATCAAACGTTAAACGACTCTCCGCAACCGCACTCGTTCTTCACGTTCGGGTTGTTGAACTTGAAGCCTTCGTTCAGCCCTTCACGCGAATAATCCAGTTCGGTGCCGTCGATGTAAGTCAGGCTTTTCGGATCGACAAACACGGTGACGCCATAGCTGGTGAACACCTCGTCGCCTTCCGGCACCTCATCGGCAAATTCCAGCTTGTAGGCCATGCCGGAGCAGCCCGTGGTGCGCACACCGAGACGGATGCCCACACCCTTGCCGCGTTTGGTCAGATAGTTCGTGACGTGTTGCGCTGCGCGCTCGGACAGAGTGACCGCCATGATGCTTACACCAGTCCCTTTTTCTGCTTGTAATCGGCGACCGCTGCCTTGATCGCGTCTTCAGCCAGAATCGAACAGTGGATCTTGACCGGCGGCAGCGCAAGCTCCTCGGCAATCGCCGTGTTCTTGATTTCCATCGCCTGATCGAGCGTCTTGCCCTTGACCCATTCGGTCACCAGCGAGCTCGATGCAATCGCCGAGCCGCAGCCATAGGTCTTGAACTTGGCATCCTCGATGCGGCCATCGGCGCCCACCTTGATTTGCAGCTTCATCACGTCGCCGCAGGCGGGCGCGCCCACCATGCCTGTACCCACGCCATCGTCGTCCTTGGTGAACGAGCCAACGTTGCGGGGATTTTCGTAATGGTCGAGTACTTTTTCGCTATAAGACATGGTGGTTCTCCTTCAAACTTGATCTAACAAACCCTGACTAAACAAATCATTACGCAGCAAGCTGCATCGTATTGATCAATGTGCAGCCCACTGAACAGTATTCAGGTCGACGCCTTCCTTGAACATCTCCCACAGCGGGGACAGTTCGCGCAGCTTGCCGATTTTCTCGTGCAGCAGCTTGATGGCGTAATCCACTTCTTCTTCGGTCGTAAAGCGGCCAATCGAGAAACGGATCGAGCTGTGCGCGAGTTCGTCGCTGCGACCCAGCGCGCGCAGCACGTAAGACGGTTCCAGGCTGGCCGAGGTACAGGCCGAACCGGACGACACGGCCAGATCCTTGATCGCCATGATGAGCGACTCGCCTTCGACGAAGTTGAAGCTGACATTCAGGTTGTGCGGCACCCGGCGCTCGAAGTCACCATTCAGATGCAGCTCTTCGATGTCCTTCAGGCCTTCGTACAAGCGGTCGCGCAGCATGCGGATGCGCTCGTTCTCGGTCGCCATTTCTTCCTGGGCGATGCGGAAAGCTTCGCCCATGCCGACGATCTGGTGCGTTGCCAAGGTGCCTGAACGCATGCCGCGCTCGTGACCGCCGCCATGCATCTGCGCTTCCAGACGGACGCGCGGCTTGCGACGCACATAGAGGGCGCCGATGCCTTTGGGACCGTAGGTCTTGTGTGCGGAGAACGACATCAAGTCGACTGGCAGCTTGGCCAGATTGATCGGCATTTTTCCGGTGGCCTGCGCCGCGTCGACATGAAACAACACGCCTTTTTCACGACAAATATTACCGATCGCTTCAAGATCCTGGATCACGCCGATTTCATTGTTGACCGCCATCACCGACACCAGCACGGTATCGGGGCGAATCGCGGCACGCAGCACATCCAGATCGAGCAGACCGTTTTCCTGCACACTCAGATAAGTCGCTTCAAAACCCTGACGCTCCATTTCACGCACAGTGTCGAGCACCGCCTTGTGTTCGGTGCGCACAGTGATGATGTGCTTGCCCTTGGTGCCCGCATAGAAATGGCCTGCACCCTTGATGGCGAGGTTATTCGATTCGGTAGCGCCAGAGGTGAACACGATTTCTTTCGGATCGGCACCGACAAGCGACGCGACCTGGGCACGCGCGTCTTCCACCGCCTTGTCGGCAGCCCAGCCATAGGGATGCGAACGCGAAGCCGGATTACCGAACTCTTCAGTCAGGTAAGGAATCATTTTGGCGGCCACGCGTGGGTCAACCGGGGTGGTGGCGGAATAATCGAAATACAGTGTTTTCATATTGATAGCCTTGTTTCTTAATCTGATATCAAGCCGCCAGCGGCGTCATCTTGGAGGTGCGACGATCCTGCATGACTTTTTCCTTGCACGCATCCTGCCGGGCGACCAGTGTCGCGAGCGAGACGTTGTCCAGATAATCGTAGATATGGGCATTGAGCCCCATCCACAAGTCATGCGTCAGGCAACGGTGTTCGTCGTGGCAGTTTTCCTTGCCGCCACACTGGGTGGCGTCGATGGGCTCATCCACTGCGCGAATGATGTCAGCAACGGTAATGCTGCTCAAGGTTTTGGCGAGGTAATACCCACCACCAGGACCGCGCACGCTTTCCACCAGTTCATGGCGGCGCAGGCGGCTGAAAAGCTGCTCCAGATAGGACAAGGAAATATCCTGACGTTCACTGATGCCAGCCAGCGTCACTGGATTTTTGCCGCCTCGCAGCGCCAGATCCAGCATCGCGGTTACAGCAAAACGACCTTTTGTGGTCAACCTCATATTCGCTTCTCCTGAATGATGCCCGAACGATAAAATAATTCCCGAGCAATTCGCTCAACTATTCCTTACCTTACTGTTTTAGTCAACTATTTTATTCAGATAGTTCGCGTCAAAATCATCCGGCTTCTCGGGCTCGGCCGGCATTACCGCACCGAGCGACCGCAACTGCGCAAAAACCCGCTCCAGCCGCTCGTCGATATGCGCGGAATGATCAATCAGCCCGTGAATCGCCTTCACCACCGGATCGTTCATGTCAGCCGATATGGCGTAGGCAGAAAAACCCAATTTCTCGGCTTGCTGCCCCAGGTTTTCCATTTTTTGCTGGCGCTGTTTTTCCGTTTCACTGTCGAGAATGCGGGCAGGAATACCCACTGCCGTTGCATTGTCCGGCACCGCTTTCACCACCACCGCGTTTGAGCCGATGCGCGCATTGGCGCCAATGGTGATGGGCCCCAGGATTTTGGCGCCCGCCCCCACCACCACGCCCGGCTTCAGGGTGGGATGGCGCTTGCCCTTGTCCCACGACGTGCCACCGAGGGTGACACCGTGATACAGCGTGCAATCGTCCCCGATATCAGCGGTCTCACCCACCACTACGCCCATTCCGTGGTCGATAAACACACGCCGACCGATGGTGGCGCCAGGATGGATTTCAATGCCGGTGAGCCAGCGCCCCATATGCGAAATAAAGCGCGCCAGCCATTTAAACCCGGTGCGCCACAGCCAGTGCGCCAGCCGGTGGATGACGATGGCATGGAAACCGGGATAAAGCGTGATGACTTCAAGCGTCGAGCGCGCTGCCGGGTCGCGATCGAACACGACGGCAATGTCTTCCTTGAATTGGCTGAAAAGGCTCATGCTTGAAGAATGCTATTTCCGAGTAATTTAGTCAACTATTTAGCGTTGTGGATTCCGGCCTTGCCGGTGCCCCGCTTCGCGGCCTGCACCGCAGTCAATATCCCGCGCAGGATATTCACTTCTTCCTTCGCCAGGCGGGTGCGCGCGAACAGCCAGCGCAGTTTCAACATCAGTTTTCCGGGTGAGCCATGGTTCAGGAAATCCAGATCGATCAACGCGGCTTCGAGGTGCGCGTAAAACCGCTCCACTTCGTCTCCCGTTGCCGCATCGAGTTCGGGCTGCGGCCAGACCGGGTGATTCAACCAGGCCTGACGGATTTCGTAACTCAGCACCTGCACCGCCGCCGCCAGATTGAGCGAGCTGTAATCCGGGTTGGCGGCAATCGTCACCAGCCCCTGACACAGGCTCAGTTCCTCGTTCGACATGCCGCTGGTTTCATTGCCGAACACCAGCGCCACCGGTGCGGCCTGCGCCTCGGTCAGCAGGCGGGTTGCGGCTTCGGGCGGGGTCAGCACCTCGGTCACGATATCGCGGCGGCGCGCCGATACGCCCAGCACCAGCGTGGTATCGGCCAGCGCTTCTTCCAGCGTGGCACACACCCGGGCCTGCGCCAGCAGGTCGCTCGCGCCCGCCGCCATCGCATCGGCCTGGCTGTTGGGAAACACGGCAGGGTTGACCAGAACAAGCTGCGACAGCCCCATCGTCTTCATCGCCCGCATCGCCGCGCCAATGTTGCCGGGATGGCTGGTGCGTGCAAGCACCACGCGAATATTGCCGAGAAGTTTTGGGTTAGATAGCGTCATACATCAAGTAAAATGGCGGCTCGTTCTTTGAATTTGTAGCCAGACACATGCATCCCATGCTCAATACAGCGGTGAAAGCCGCTCGCAAGGCGGGGGCGATCATCAATCGCGCCTCGCTCGATCTCGACCAGCTCACCGTACGGAGCAAACAGGACCGCGATTACGTCAGCGAA
>JAABQE010000065.1 GCA_011391655.1 Hydrogenophilales bacterium | reverse complement strand
TCGGAGAGCATCTCCATCACCCGGCCGTCGCGCGACAGCTCGCCGCCGTCGGCATCCTCCGGATAGAAGTCGGCCATCCACACCTTCTTGCTTACCTCGTAGATTGCCTGCAGGCGGTTGGAGGCAGTCTCGTCGGGCCCGAACACGCGGAAATTGGTCATGTTGTCGCGCATCACGTCGCGCAGGAATTCACCCAGCGGTTGGGTGTTCTCGACCAGCGCCTTGCCGGCCTGTTGCACGTCTACCGCGTAGTCGCGGAAATCCGGCAGCTTCAGGTCGCGCCGCAGCAGACCGCCGTTGGTGTGCAGGTTGGCGCTCATGCGCCGCGTGCCGCTGGGGGCGAGCGCACGCAGTTCGGGCACCAAGGAGCCATTGGCATCGAACAGCTCTTCGGGCCGGTAGCTCTTCATCCAGTCTTCCAGCAGTTGCAAATGCGCGGGATTGCTGCGCACGTCTGAAAACGGCACCTGGTGCGAGCGCCACGAACCCTCGGCCTTGTGGCCATTGATCTCCTTCGGTCCGGTCCAGCCCTTGGGCGAGCGCAGCACGATCATCGGCCAGCGCGGCCGTTCCGCCATGCCGCTGGCGCGCGCGGCCTGCTGCACCCCACGGATATCGGCGATAGCGGTTTCCAGCGTGGTGGCCATCGCCTGGTGCATGGTGTCAGGATCGTCGCCTTCGACGAAATAGGGCGTGTAGCCGTAGCCGACGAACAGCGCCTCCAGTTCCTCGTGGCTGATGCGCGCGAGAATGGTCGGATTGGCGATCTTGTAGCCGTTGAGGTTGAGGATAGGCAGCACCGCGCCGTCGCGGATCGGGTTGATGAACTTGTTCGAATGCCAGGCAGTGGCGAGCGGCCCGGTCTCGGCCTCGCCGTCGCCCACCACGCAGGCGACGATGAGGTCGGGGTTGTCGAGACAGGCACCGTATGCGTGCGACAGGCTGTAGCCTAGCTCGCCGCCTTCATGAATGGAGCCCGGGGTTTCCGGGGTGACATGGCTGCCGATGTGGCCGGGGAAGGAAAATTGCTTGAAGAATTTTTGCAAGCCCTCCGCATTCGCGCTCTTGTCCGGATAGACCTCGGAGTAGGTGCCCTCCAGATAGACCGGCCCGAGGACGCCCGGCGCGCCATGTCCGGGGCCGGCCATGAAGATCACATCGAGATCGTCGCGCTTGATCAGGCGATTGAGGTGCGCCCAGGTGAAGGACAGCGCCGGGCTCGCGCCCCAGTGGCCGAGCAGGCGATGCTTGACGTGTTCGATCTTGAGCGGCTCCTTGAGCAGCGGGTTGTCGCGCAGGTAGATCATGCCGACCGCGAGGTAGTTGCAAGCGCGCCACCAGGCGTGGATCAGCCGCAATTCATCGGGGTTGAGCGGGGTGTGCGTGGATTCGGGATTGCGCGTCGCGTTGTCCATCATTGAGTCTCCTCTTTAAAACAGAACTGAAAGAACCTGCCCTGTGTGTCTTTCATCAACAGTCTCCCCGCTTTTTGACGTCAATGCTTGCTTGTCGCGCCAATCGGGCGACCAATCAAACCCAGTCTACTCAAGTTTTTTAGCACGCTTGTGACATTTGAGACGCTGATCGTGATGCGCCGTGACAGCGATTCTCATTTCACGCTGGCACGGGCGAATGTATCTGGAACAAGCCTCGTGCGCACTTGAGCTATGGCGAGAGTGGAGGAGAGCTTGCACGCGGCTGGCATTCAGCTGTGCTCCGCCGAGATGAAGGATTCGGTCAAGGACAAGCTGAAGCGGTTCGGGCTGTTCGCGCGAATGGGGGAGAGGCTCTTTTCCGACTGTGGGTTCTGCCGTCAGCGGCAATCTCAAGTGCTTCGACGTGGCGTGGCACGACTGGGAGGACCGCAAGCACTGAAGGCGGGTCTATGCACCAGCCGGTGTCTGCCTGGCTATCGGTGTCATTCCCGTTACATTCAATCGACCCCATTCAAGCGCGCCGCGCCCCATTCCTTGAACTGGCGCTCCATGTCCTTTTCTTCCGCCTCGATCGAGTCCGGCCCCGCATCGGGGCACTCGGTCTGCGCGGTGGCGCTACGTGATGGCGCAGCGTTGTCCGGGCCGGCTTGCGGCGCACGCCGGGGCGAGGCGCCGTTCCACGCGAAGGGATTCTGGAACGACGCAGGGTCCGGCAGGCAGTCGTTCTTGTAGATCGGCGGCCAGCCCGACTCGAAGGGCAGGAAGGCGATGGTCTTCTCGAAAACCAGCGGCTTGCCCGTCGGCGTGGACGGCAGCGGCGGCATCGATCGAATCGCCTGCAAGGCCAGCTTCTCGGCGATCTCCGAGGTCGACCACAGCACCTCCACCTTGGCGAGCTTGCCGTCGGGTGCGATTTCGATATGGACGCGCACCAGACCCTGCCGCTCGCCTTCCACCGCCGTCCCCATCATGCTGCGCACTTGCTGGCCCCAGTTGTAGCGGTAGCGCTTGCTGTTCTTGAGCGTGTAGGTCGAGGCGAGTTGCCATTCCTCTGCCGTGGGGGCAGGCGGCGCGGCCATCGTGGCCTGTGTGTTCTCGGGCGTGGGCGGCGAGGGCGCATCCGGCACGCGCACGCGTTTCTGTCTTTCCGCCTTGGGCGGTGGAATGGCAGGTGGCGGCTTCACCCCCTGCACAGGCGCAAGCGTGAGATTCACCCGCAAGGGCTCCGGGGCAGATGGAGGCGGCGGCATCCGGGCCGCCCACAGCACCAGGCCCGCGTGAACCCCCAGCGACAGCGCAAGAGCCAGGGGCAAGCGGATAAGGACTGCAGGCATGGAATCGTGAGGCGTGGCGTTGATCCGGCCGATCTTGGCACGCCGGGGCGGGGCGGTCACTGGTAACTTAGGGCTGGAGCGCTGCCGATCGGCTTAAGTCAGATCCGATGGTCTCTGTGTTTGATTGCCAATCGTCACCCACGAAATGGCCGGTTGGGGCAGTGGGGTGAAACCGCATTGTGGGGTGGCTCACTACCCTGGCGTGTAGCAGCCAGACAAAATGGGAAGTGATGCGCTAACATCAAGCCATGCCGACCATCTTCCAGTTTGAGGGCTATCGCTTTTTCTTCTTTTCGAACGAAGGCAACCCTCGGGAACCCGTCCATGTGCACGTCCGCAAGGATGGAAGCCGCGCAAAATTCTGGCTGAATCCAGTTGGACTTGCGAGCAACCAAGGCTTTACTGGCAAGGAATTGAACAGGTTGGCGCAGATCGTGGGAACGCGCAGAGACGAGATTGAAAGGACATGGCATGAACATTTCGGCGACTAGGCTCGACTTCGATGAATCGATGATGTGGGTAGACCTGTCGGACGGCCGGAAACTCGGCGTCCCCCTGGCTTATTTCCCACGATTGTTGCGTGCGACTCCGGAGCAGCGCTTGCAATACGAAATGTCAGGCAATGGCACTGGCCTGCACTGGGATGCGCTGGACGAGGACATCAGCGTGGAAGGTTTGCTGATGGGAATCGGCGATCAGACGCAGGGCCATTCATTAGCAGCTTGAGCGCTTTCGCGTTTATCAAAGCTTAATTCGAGCCTGGCTGTAGAGTCACGGACGACCCGCCAGCAAGTCAGGTTTCAAGCGCCGCGCCTGATGGAAAATCGAGCCTGGCCCCTGGCCTCTTTAATTGTCCATTTCAAGGTTTAAACCACCGGCTTTAGCCGGTCAGCTTTAGCTGCGAGAATAAGCTGCACGAAAGGGAGGTGCGGCATGGAATACAGGTATGGAAGTCATACGGTGTTTCAGATTGAGTATCACTTTGTATGGGTGACGAAGTACCGCTACAAGGTACTGAATGGAGAGGTAGCGGAGCGTG
>JAABQE010000064.1 GCA_011391655.1 Hydrogenophilales bacterium | reverse complement strand
TGAGCACATGCCGCGCCGCTACGCCGAATTCCACGGCCTTGACGAGGCCGTGGCGCAGTCGCATCTGGATACGCATTACGAACGCCACGCCGGCACGCTCAACTGGTATTGCCTGGATTTCTGGGCCAGCGAACTTGCGCTGGATATCGTCAAGCTGAAGCAGGAAGTCGCCCACCTGATTGCCGTGCGCCCCGACGTGCCGGCATTTCTGCACGCGGTGCGCGCATCCGGACGGCGGATCACGATGGTGACCAACGCCCACCCCAAAAGCCTCGACCTGAAAATGCGTGAAACCGGACTCGACGCGCATTTCGATGCGCTGATTTCGTCGCATCAAATCGGCATCCCGAAGGAGCACCCGGATTTTTGGCAGGGCTTGCAGGCCGTTGAGCCGTTTGATCCGGCCCGCACCCTGTTCGTCGACGACAGCCTGCCCGTGCTGCTTAGCGCGCGCGCCTACGGCATCGCCCACCTGTTGGCGGTCTGCAATCCCGATTCGCGCCAGCCGCATAAAGACTGTGCCGACTTTATTGCGATCGACAGCTTCGCGCAGGTGATGCCGGGCGCGTGATGTCGGCTGTTCCGCTGCGGCTATGCCGAGGCGTTCGCTATGCCCCCTCGTATAACTCTTGCGCTCCATTTCGAGTACACCCCCATGCACCCAACGCAGCGTGACCTGACCCAGACCACCCTGGCCGTCCTGTTTATCGGAATCCTGATCGCTGCCTCACTCTGGGTCATGCGGCCTTTCCTGTCGGCGCTGATCTGGGCCACCATGGTGGTGGTGGCCACCTGGCCGCTGATGACCCAGATTCAGGCGCGACTGGGCGGCAAGCGATCGCTGGCCGTCGTCGTGATGACGCTCAGCCTGCTGTTGGTGCTGTTTATTCCGTTGACGCTGGCGATCGTCACCCTGGTGGACAATGCGGACCGGATTGTCGGTTGGTCGAAATGGCTGGCCGATACCCGGGTGCCGTCGCCGCCGGGCTGGGTCACCGGCATTCCGCTGATCGGCGCCAAACTGCAACAGTTCTGGCTGCAGTTTGTCGCCAGCGGCATTCAGGATATCGCCATCAAACTTGCGCCTTACGCCAAAGACATCAGCGGCTGGTTTGTTGCCGAAGTCGGCAGCTTTGGCATGGTGTTCATTCAGTTTCTGCTGACCGTGGTCATCGCGGCCATCCTCTATGCAGGGGGCGAATCGGCTGCTGCCTGGGTTAAACAGTTCGGGCTGCGGCTGGCAGGCGAACGCGGCGTGAACGCGGTCGTGCTGGCTGGCCAGGCGATCCGCGGCGTGGCGCTCGGCGTGGTGGTGACTGCGCTGGCGCAGTCGATTCTGGGCGGCATCGGGCTGGCTATCGCCGGCGTGCCGATGGCGGCCGTGCTGACGGCACTGATGTTCATGCTGTGCATCGCCCAATTGGGTCCGGTTCTCGTTCTGGTTCCGGCGGTTGCGTGGCTGTACTGGAGCGGCGATAACGTATGGGCAACGGTTTTGCTGGTGTGGACGCTGGTTGTCGGCACGATGGACAATGTCCTGCGCCCCTACCTGATCAAAAAAGGCGCCGATCTGCCCCTGCTGCTGATCTTTGCCGGGGTGATTGGCGGGCTGGTCAGCTTCGGCCTGGTGGGCATCTTCGTCGGCCCGGTGGTGCTTGCCGTCACCTACACGCTGCTTGATGCGTGGGTTCAGGGCGAGAAACAGCCCGGTTGATTGGGCTTGGAACGCACAAAAAAAACGCGCCCTGAAATCAGGGCGCGTTTTTTATTCGGGAATGGGCGGCTTAGTCGCCGCTGCCCGCCGTGCTGTTGAAGCCTGCATCCACATAGGTGATTTCACCGCTGATACCGGAAGCCAGATCGGACAACAGGAAGGCGGCGGCGTTGCCGACTTCATGGATGGTCACATTGCGGCGCAGGGGCGCGTTTTTGGCGACCACGTCGAGCTTCTCGCTGAACTTTGCAATGCCGGAGGCGGCCAGCGTCTTGATCGGGCCAGCCGATACCGCGTTGACGCGGATGCCTTTGGGGCCGAGGCTTTGCGCCATGTACAGCACGCTGGATTCGAGGCTGGCCTTGGCCAGGCCCATGACATTGTAGTTGGGGACGGAGCGCACCGCGCCCAGGTACGTCAGCGTGAGCAAGGCTGCGTTGCGGCCTTCCATCATCGGCAGCGCGGCCTTGGCCAGCGCGGCAAAGCTGTAGGAGCTGATGTCGTGGGCGATGCGGAAGTTTTCACGGGTGACCGAGGTGAGGAAGTCCTCGGTCAGCGCCTCTTTCGGCGCGAATGCGATCGAGTGCACCAAACCGTCCAGACCGTCCCAATGCTTGCCGAGTTCGACGAACAGCGCGTCGATCTCGTCATCGCTGCCGACATCGCAGGGGAACACCAGGCTGGAGCCAAATTCCTGGGCGAATTCGGCGACGCGATCCTTGATGCGCTCTCCCTGGTAGGTGAAGGCGAGTTCGGCCCCTTCACGTTTGCAGGCGGCGGCGATGCCATAGGCGATGGAGCGGTTGGATATCACACCGGTAATCAACAAACGTTTTCCTGCAAGAAAGCCCATGATGGTCTCGAAAAGTTGAGTAGGCCGCGATTATAACGGCTGACGTTGATGGCAGGCTTGGGTAAACTCGCGGAATGACGCGTTTGGGTACATCCCTGTTGGGCACGATCCTATTCGCCACGACCCTGTTCACTGCGGTGGGATTGCTGCCGGGCTGCTCCGACAACTGGAACACGCCCTATCCCGGCAGGGAGAAGCTCGCCAATGTGGTGTACAGCGCGTTTTCCGAGCGCCCCAAGCATCTCGATCCGGCGCGCTCTTACAGCTCGAATGAAGTCGAGTTCACCGGCCAGATTTACGAGCCGCCGCTGCAATACCATTTTCTCAAACGGCCTTACACGCTGATTTCCCTGACCGCCGAGGCGGTGCCCAAGCCGCGATTTTATGACGCGTCGGGCAAGCCGCTGCCCGACGATGCGCCGTCAGCTGCGATTGCCGAAAGCGTGTACGAGCTCAACATCCGCCCCGGCATCCGTTACCAGCCCCATCCGGCGTTTGCCCGCGATGCAGCCGGGCGCTTTCGCTACCACGCGCTGGATGCGGCGGCGATGTCGGACAAAGCCAGACTCAGCGATTTTGCGCATACCGGCACTCGCGAACTTATCGCTGCCGATTATGTGTACCAGATCAAGCGGCTGGCGCATCCCAAACTCAGTTCACCGATTTTTGGCTTGATGGCCGAACACATCGTGGGATTGAAGGCGCTGGGCGAGACGCTGGCACAATCGGCCAAGGCCCATCCAGACGCGGCGTTGAATCTCAATGACTTCCCGCTGGCCGGTGCTGAAGTGGTCGACCGTTACACCTATCGCATCCACATCCGGGGCAAGTATCCGCAGTTCATCTACTGGCTGGCGATGCCGTTTTTTGCGCCGATTCCGTGGGAGGCCGAGGTTTTCTACGCGCAGCCCGGCATGGCGGACAAGAACCTTACGCTGGACTGGCAGCCGGTGGGCACCGGACCGTTTTATCTGTCGGAAAACGACCCCAACCGCCGCATGGTGCTGACAAAGAACCCGTACTTCCACGGCGAAACTTATCCTGCCGACGGCGATGCAGCCGATCGCCAGGCCGGGTTGCTGGCTGATGCGGGCAAGCCGCTGCCGCTGGTGGACGAAGCCGTGTTCAGCCTGGAAAAGGAAACCATCCCTTACTGGAGCAAATTCATGCAGGGCTATTACGATAGTTCCGGCATCAGCTCAGACAGCTTCGACCAGGCCGTGCAGTTTTCCGCCAGCGGCGAGCCGCAGCC
>JAABQE010000063.1 GCA_011391655.1 Hydrogenophilales bacterium | reverse complement strand
AGCCCGGCTCGATCCAGCGCTGTTCAATCCAGCCAGCGCACCAGATAAAACAGCTTGAAGCCTTCGGACGAGCGCGATGGGCCGCTGGCGAGCGCGGCGTGGCGGCTTTTGGCCGGATCAGCGTGCGCCAGTGCGTCAGCTTCGCTGGCATACACCTCGACCACGCCTTCTGGAAAACGATTGCGCTTTTTGCCCGATGGCGAATAAATCACCACCGCCGAGGTGCCGACGACTTTCGATTCGACATCGGTAAATAGGCTGGTGGCTTGCGGCATGCTTGGTTGCCCGGTTTAGTGCGTCTTTTTCGGAATGCTGCTGATCTTGACAGCGTGGGTATTCGGCGTTTCGTCAGTGAAGCGCGGACGCTCTTCCAGGGTGCGGCCGGTCATCTGGGCGAGTTCGGTCTCGCGGCTGGAAATCACCATCAGGCAATCCTTGATGCCGAGCACGGTGGCCTCGGACAGCGGGCTGGGGTTGCCGTCGCGCGGCGCGGTGTCGCGCACGATGGAGGTCAGTGTCTTGCGCATCATGCGCATCATGCGTTGTTCGTCATGCAGGGCTTTTTCGTTGTCCATGGGAAGGGCTCCAGAGTTGCGGCAAAGACCTGACATTGTCGACGCCGGACCGGGCTACGTCAACGCAAGCCCCTGATGGGTTGGGGGATAAAAAGCCCGAGTAGGGGCATAAGCAGATTGAACCGACGCTACCTTGTGGCTGTTTTATGCTTGCGGGCGGAGGAAACACCCATGTCAGATACCCAAGCCGACTCGAGCGATGTCCGCGAGATTCGTATCAACCCGATTGTGCCGAGCGAATCGGTGCTCGTCGCCACCGCGCGCAGCATGCGCCCGAAAAAGGCAGAAGAACTGGCGCCGCGCGATACCCGCAAACATGTTGAAACCTGCCCGTTCTGCCGGGGCAATGAGCACAAGACGCCGCCGCAGATCATGGCCTGGCCTGACGCTACCGAGCCTGGCGATTGGCATATTCGCATCGTCGAAAACCTCTATCCGGTGCTGGGCGACGATCGCGCGCAGTCCAGCTTTAATTTCGGCTTGCAGCAGACCATCGATGGCTACGGTCGGCACGAAGTCATCATCGACCATCACGAACACGGCATCGCTGTTCATGAGATGGCCGAATCTCACCTGGCAGGCTTGTTTGGCGTGTATCAGACGCGGATGCGTCAGTTGTTCGAGTCGGATGAGCGATTGAAATACGTGCTGGTTTTCAAGAACTTTGGCCCGGCAGCGGGCGCGTCGATTCCACATACCCATAGCCAGGTGATTGCCATGCCCGTGGTGCCGGTCAACGTCGATGCCGAGGTGAAAAACAGCGCCGCGCATTACAACAAGCACCATCACTGCATCTTCTGCGCGCTGATCGATGAGGCGCTGACTTTTGAAGCGACGATCTACGACCGTGCATCGGGTGCGGTGCGGCGCAAGATCAACGTCGGCCAGTACGTGGTTGAGCGCGGCGACAAATTTATCGCCATTAAACCGTTCGCCAGCCGCTATGAATGGGAGGTGCATATTCTGCCGCTGACCCATCAGGCTGATTTTCTTGATCTGCGTGGTGAGGACATGGCCGATCTGGCGCGCGTGCTGAAACGCACCATGGCGCGACTGGATGCGGTTATCGGCGGCGCGCAATACAATTTTTTCCTGCACACCGTGCCGCATGACGGGCAGCAGGGCGCCCACGCGCACAGTTATCACTGGCATCTGGAGATCTGTCCGCGTACCTCAATTCCGACCGGCTTTGAGCTGGGTTCGGGCTTGTTCGTCAATACCATCAATCCGGAGCAGGCGGCAGAACGCTTGCGCGCGATCACGCTGTAGGAGGCTGGGTGAGGCTAGAATGGCAGGCCACTAATCTGCCGCAAGGCTCACCATGCCAACAGACAATGAAACCGATCACCCCAAGCCACGTGATGGCTATGGCGATACGCATGTTGATCGGCTGAACGCCTTGTGGAAGCTGTCCGTGCAGCGCGGACTCAGCGACTCGGAACGCATCCACGCCATGCTGGACATGGCGGCGCAGGTGCTGGACATGGATCTGGTGATGCTGGGAGATTTTGGCGAAAAATACACCGCCCGCTACGTCAGCGATCGTCTCGGGGTGCTTTCAGAAGGCACGCAGATGCTGGTGGAAACGGCGCTGTGCCATGCTGTTCATCTCACCCGCGAGCCCAGCCATATTGCCGACCTGCGTGAACATCCTGTCTATGCCGATCATGTGCTGGTCAATCAGCTGGGCTTGCGAACTTACTCCGGTCTGCCCGTATCTGTCGGTGACGATGCTCACTGGGTACTGGCCTTTTTGCGGCAACGCTGCGAATCACCGCCCGGTGCGGTCGATATCGCCTATATGGAACTGATCGCTGACTGGCTGGGCAATGCGCTGTATCAAGCCGCACAAAAAGGACATCTTGAACGGATCGCGTTGACTGATCCGCTGACCAACCTGCCCAATCGGCGTGCCGCAGAGGAACGCCTGAAGCTGGAGAAAGCGCGGGTTGCGCGTGATGGCAAGGGCTTTGCGCTGGCGCTGCTTGATATTGACCATTTTAAGATGGTGAACGACCGCTATGGCCATGCGGTGGGAGATGAAGTGCTGAAGGCCATGGCGCGTCGTTTTGAAGCAGGGCTGCGTGAAGGCGACTGGGTGGCGCGCTGGGGGGGCGAGGAGTTTCTGTTCGTGTTGCACGACAGCACGGCGGAAGATGCCGTCGGCATTATGGATCGGTTGATTGTCCAATCGCGTACGGAATCGGTGCAGACCAGCATCGGGCGTATTCCACTGAGCTTTTCGGCTGGGGTGGTCGCGTTTGGCACGCACGATAGCGAAATCGAAGCGCTGCTGGAAAAAACTGACCAGGCCTTGTATCAGGCCAAGGTAAATGGCCGTGACCAGATTCGGGTGGCAGCGCAGGCTGATCCCGATATGCCCTGGAACTGCTCTCTGCTGCGGCAGGCACTGGATGACAAGCGGGTGAGATATGCCGCCCAGCCCATTGTCGATTTGCAGAGCGGGCAGGTGATTGCCGACGAGGCGCTGGCGCGCATTGTGTCGTCTGCTGGCGACATTATTGAAGCCAAGGATTTTGTGGAGTTGGCCGAAGGGCTTGGGCTGATGGCCGAAGTCGACCGCCAGGTGACACGTGAAGTGATGCAGGCCTGTGTAGCGCGGATGGAGAGCGGCGGCGCGCCCGGTTTTTCGCATTTCGTGAATGTGTCGCCGCAGTTTCTGGCGCGACGCGATCTGGTCGAGGAACTTCTCGGCAACGCCATGAGTTTTTGCCAGGCCTGCAGCGTGACGATGGGGCCGGTCAAACCCATCGTGCTTGAGTTGACTGAACGCCAGCACATTGTCAGTCTGGAAAAGCTGCGTGCTGATTTGCAGCCCTTCATTGATTTCGGGTTTCGCCTAGCGCTGGATGATTTTGGTAGTGGGTATTCGTCATATCTGTATTTGGCGAACCTGCCGGTCAGCTTTCTTAAAATCGAAGGCTGGCTTGTGCAAAATATGCGAAAGGATCGCAAAGTGGCCGGTATCGTCGAGAGCCTGGCGGGATTTGCCCGTAAAGAGGGGGTGTTGACGGTGGCCGAGCATGTCGAAGATGCAGAGACGGCTCGGATTCTGGCTGACATGGGAGTGGACTACGGCCAGGGGTGGCTTTTCGGCCGCCCGCAGCTGGTTTAGCCAGAGGATAGAGTGAGGATGGATGGCGTGTTAAACCCAAAAGGAATCCCGCTTGTTTGATCGACACCAAGGCGGCGAACGCGTCATTCTGGTTGCGCTCGATTTTGGCGCGCCCGATTTTGTTGAAAGTG
>JAABQE010000062.1 GCA_011391655.1 Hydrogenophilales bacterium | reverse complement strand
GAGTTAATTCAGACGCTGGCAGGCAACCAGCTGTTGCCGGGCATGGACGCGCTGGCCGCGCTGTACGCCGGGCATCAATTCGGCCATTTTGTGCCGCAACTGGGCGACGGCCGGGCGATCCTGCTGGGCGAAGTGAAAAACGCAGCGGGCGAAGGCTGGGAGGTGCAATTGAAAGGCGCCGGGCGCACCCCCTACTCACGCGGTGGCGACGGGCGCGCGGTGTTGCGTTCGAGCATCCGCGAATTTCTATGCTCGGAAGCGATGCACGCACTCGGCATCCCCACCACCCGCGCGCTATGCATCGTCGGCAGCGATCGCCCGGTCTATCGTGAAGACGAGGAAACGGCTGCGCTGGTGACACGCCTGGCGCCGAGCTTCGTACGCTTCGGCTCGTTCGAAGTGTTCTATTACCGCAACCAGATCGAACCACTCAAACACCTGGCCGATTACGTCATCGCGCGTTACTACCCTGAGCTGGCCACGCTGGCTGAACCTTACGCCGAGCTGCTGCGTGAAGTGACGCGCCGCACCGCCGAACTGATGGCGCAATGGCAAGCCGTGGGGTTTTCGCACGGGGTGATGAACACCGACAACATGTCGATCCTCGGACTGACGCTCGACTACGGCCCGTTCGGTTTTCTCGACGCGTTCGACCCCGGCTACATCTGCAACCATTCCGACACCGGCGGGCGTTATGCCTTCGACCAGCAGCCCGATGTGGCAGCGTGGAACCTCACCAAGCTGGCGCAAACTCTGGTGCCGCTACTGTCGGTGGAGTCTGCTTCCGCTGCGATTGCCGATTACCCGCAGCAATTCGGCCAGGCGTATCTCGGCCGCATGGCCAGCAAGTTCGGACTGCCACCGGGCGGCGAGTCGGTGCCGCTGCACCCGCAAGGGGCAGGCCGTGGTTGTAAAGCCGCTGAAGCGTCAACAACCACGCTCATGATGGATGCGCTGCAACTGCTGGCTGCCAACCAGGTGGATTACACGATTTTCATGCGCCGCCTGTGCAATTTCGACAGCGCCGCAGGGGCGGCGAATTCCCCCCTGCGCGACGTGTTCCTTGACCGCGCAGCCTTCGATACCTGGGCGACAAACTATGCCGCCGCATTGCGCCAGCACGGCTCGAACGACATCGAGCGCGGCAAGGCGATGCGCGCGGTCAACCCCAAATACATCCTGCGCAACCATCTGGCCGAAGTCGCCATCCGCCGCGCGGCTGACGAACGCGACTACAGCGAAATCAACCGACTGCACCAACTGCTGACCCGCCCGTTCGACGAGCAGCCGGATAATGAAACCTATGCCGCCGAGCCGCCTGACTGGGCGCGGCAGATTGAGGTAAGCTGTTCTTCGTGAACTGCGCCCCCCGTCTGCTTGCCTACCTGCTGACCGTTCCGCTCGTTGCCTGCAGCGGGCAAGCCATCCAGCGCAAGGATGGCAGCAGCAGCGCACGCAGTTTCAGCATCAAGGATCTGGCCAAGAGCGATGTCGACAGCGTGGTCGAAATCCATCAGCAGGCAGTCATCGCCAGCCTCAAAAGACTCACGGCGAAGCTCTACCGCCGTAACCCCAGTGAATGGCGAAAATCCGGTTACGCCAGTGCCGACGCGGCAACCGCAGCGCTGTTCCAGCCCTTGCCCTACTGGCATCTATCGCCGCAAAAAGCCATCAACTGGGCAGCTTTGCTGACAGAAGCAGGCCGCCAGACCTACGCGGGCAACCGCGTACACGCCATGATGAACGGGCTGCTGATCATGAACATGGCCGCATACAACCACCAGACCGAGTTTTACCTGTTGAGCGAAATGGACGCGCAGAAGCTGTATAACGCCGCGCGCAACACCGAATATGTCGCGTGGGAACTCGCGACTCGCCGCGGTCAAAACGGCGCGCTCCTGCTGATCTCCGGCGAGTCCAGCGCCGACAAGGGCATGCACGATCTCAGCGTCGAACGCGAATTCGGTACACTCATCGGCCTCCAGGATACGCTGGCCAAAATCGTCGAAGACAAGACCAACCGCGCGATCCGCTTTGGTGTGGTCAACGCCGCCGGCACGCTGTTTCTGCCGATCTGACATGACGGATGACGCCTTCTGCGCGACCTTGACGCGTGACCAGTGGGCCTGGGAATTCCTGCGCCGTAACCCGGACTATCGAGCCGATTACCACCAGTTCATCGCCCTGTGGCAAGCGCTCGAGGCCGACTACGGCACGCCACCCCATCGCGATTTTTCGCGTTGGCAACGCGACCCGCGCGCCTACGGTCCGCTGCCAGGCAGTGGCGTACTGGACAGCCCAAGCGGCGAACTTTGCCTGGGTGAAAACGACCGCATCCTGATCGAGTGCTGGATGGGCGCGAAATGGGGATTCTACAAATTTCCGCTCGATCCCGAACGCACCACGCCGCCCAGTCCGGATGAGTTCGCCTGGCGCCCGCCCCCATCGCCCGGCACTCCGCCTGATGCGCCCTATCGGCTGGATATCAGCTTTGACCTGTCGCTGCCGCTACCGCCGCAACTGGAGGCCGCCAAATTTCGCCTGGCCAGCCGTGCGGCCGAACTGCGTCGCGAAGGATTGGCCGCGCCGAAGACGGTGGCCAACCAGCGAGAACGCTGGACACGGATGCTGCATCTGCTGGATGGCGGGGACATGCAGATCGAGGAGGATGCGGCCCTGTTGCGCAAGGCACAGACGATGCCGAACGGTGGCTACCTCGATATCCTGCGGCTGGCAGAACCGGGGGCGGACACAAAATAAAACCGGGGCATTTCGCCCCGGTTTTATTGGACAGTTCGACGAAAGCGCAACGCTTTCGCCCAGCCTGGATTAAGCGAAATTGGCTTCCGCAAATTTCCAGTTCACCAAATTGCCGAGGAAAGTCTCAACAAATTTGGGACGCATATTGCGGTAGTCAATGTAGTAGGCGTGTTCCCACACGTCCACGCACAGCAGGGCCTTGTCGCCGGTGGTCAACGGGGTGCCGGCAGCGCCCATGTTGACGATGTCGACCGAACCGTCGGCCTTTTTCACCAGCCAGGTCCAGCCGGAGCCGAAGTTGCCGACGGCACTGGTCTGGAACGCTTTTTTGAATTCGTCGAGGCTGCCCCATTTGGCATTGATGGCATCGGCCAGCGCGCCGGTCGGTGCACCGCCGCCGTTGGGCGTCAGGCAATTCCAGAAGAAGGTGTGGTTCCACACTTGGGCGGAATTGTTGTAAATGCCACCGGCGGGAGCCTTTTTGATGATGGCTTCCAGATCCAGCGCCTCGAATTCGGTGCCCTTGATCAGGTTATTCAGGTTCGTCACATACGCCTGATGGTGCTTGGCATAGTGGTATTCAAAGGTTTCCTGCGACATATGCGGTACGAGCGCATCCATTGCAAAAGGCAGTGCGGGCAAAGTGTGTTCCATAGCTCTCTCCTGATATTGAACAAACAACAACAATCGTATGGCGATCTCATTAGATAAGCCAACGTTACATCCAGGGCGTTACAAAATTCGACACCTTGAAGAACACTTTAAAGAAAAAGGGCCGGTTTGAACCGGCCCTTTTTCTTGTATTAATTTGGTCGGGACGAGAGGATTTGAACCTCCGACCACTTGACCCCCAGTCAAGTGCGCTACCAGGCTGCGCTACGCCCCGACGAAGCCCAAGATTCTACCAGATGAGCGGCGCCTGGCGGAAGCCTGTCAGCCCAATATTTTAAGAATCGCTGTAATTTCGGACCGCAGACCCGCCACATCCAGTGTCGGTTTGTCAGTGGCAGGCGAAGTTTCGGGTTTGGGCCCGGCTTCATGTTCGAGGCGTTGCCGCGCACCGCTGATCGTAAAGCCCTCTT
>JAABQE010000061.1 GCA_011391655.1 Hydrogenophilales bacterium | reverse complement strand
CGCCAGACCCTGCAGCACATCGATGCGGCCAAGGCCGCATTACGTAAAGACGGCCTGAAGTTCGACGAGAGCATTGCCATCGGCGGCATGATCGAAGTGCCCGCCGCCGCCCTGTCTGCCGGTTTTTTTGCCGAGCAGCTGGATTTTCTGTCGATCGGCACCAACGACCTGATCCAGTACACGCTGGCGATTGACCGTGCCGACGACAGCGTGGCGCATCTCTACGACCCGCTGCATCCAGCGGTGCTCAACCTGATCCAGCACACCATCCGCGCCGGCACCAAAGCCGGCAAGCCGGTATCGGTTTGCGGCGAAATGGCAGGAGACCCGCTGTTGACGCGCCTGCTGCTGGGACTGGGATTGCGCTCGTTTTCGATGCAGCCGGCGAGCCTGCTGCAGGTCAAGCAGCAGGTGCTGAAAGCGCAAATTGAAGAGTTGACGCCACTGACGCAGCGCTTGCTGAAAAACACCGACCCCGACAAGACCTCGCAGTTGCTGAGTCGCCTCAACAGCTAGAGCGGGCCGCCGGACTACGCGACGAGCTGCGCGGCGATGCGCGCAAGCGCTACCTTATCGTGGCGCATGTTGCTGATGTCCTGTTTGATTTGCGCCATGCGGCTGTGCAGCGTGCCCATGTTTTCCAAGATGCGCTGCAGGCTGTTGAGCCGCGTGTCGAGATATTGCTTGTGCTCGCGGATGCGCGTCATGACGGGATCAAGCGCGATCCGCAACCAGCGCTCTGCCTCGGTTCGCGCCAGATTGAACGCCTTGCGCGCCTCTTCGGCCAACCCTGCATAAAAGCGCCGGATCATGTATTTTTTTTCCAGCAGCAGATTGGCGGGATCGCGGCAAAACGCATCGGTCTCCAGCATCAGGGCTTTTAGACGGTTGCGGTACGCCCCTAAATCCAGCCGGGGCACCTGCATCTTGGGTAACTTGTGCTCGCGGTGAAAACGAACATACGCCCGATCCAGCGTTTCCAGCATGCTGTCGGCCATCCTGGTGGCCTGCTCGAGGCGACCATTCATCTGCTCACTCAGCTGGCGAATGCCGCCGGTCAGGCCACGGGTCGTCAAGCTGCCTTCCATGGCTGCGCGGCCAGCGTGGCAAATCGCGCCCAGCGTTTCCTCCGACAAATTCGCCAATAACTGCTCGCCCTGTGCCTGCACCATTTTGCGGGTGACCCGGAACTGCACCGCCGTAGCGTCGTAGCTGTCTTTTTCCTGCTGCAGGCTGGCGCGCGTCTGCTCGATCAATTCACGATTCTTGCCGGATAGCTGGGTCAGCTGAACCAGTTCGTCGCTGCTGCGCTTGAGCCGCGCGTCGAGATCCGTCCGGCTTTCATCCAGCGACCCCAGCACCTCATGGCTGACCGCGTGGTGCAGCAAGTCGCGTCGCGACGGAATCACCTGATGCGCCAGCAGATACTCCAGCGACTCGATGCCCGAGCGCACGCGCAGAGCCGGGTCATTGCGGATGGTGGCCACCAGCGCCTTTTGCGCCGACACGGCAAACACCCGGCTGCGCGGCAACTTCAACACGCGCCCCGTCTCCTCGGCCTGACGTTCAATCGCGGCCTGAACTTCAGCATCGCTCTTGAGTTCGTCCCACAGCATGTCGATCTTGTTCAGCACCGCTACGTGATAGTTGGCATGACGATGCACATGCTTCTGCCAGATTTCCAGATCCGAGCGCGTCACCCCCGTATCCGTCGCCAGCAAGAACATCACCGCATGCGCGCTGGGAATCACCGACAGGGTGAGCTCGGGCTCCGCCCCCAACGCATTGAGTCCCGGTGTGTCCAGAATAATCAGACCGGCCTGCAATAACGGATGCGGGTAGTTGACCAGGGCATAGCGCCAGGCCGGCACTTCAACCGTGCCGTCCGGGCGCAACTGATGCCGCTCGCTGGCGTCCTCCCCGTTCCATAGTCCGAGCTCGATGGCTTCCACTGCCGGCATCGGCCGGGTTTCGGTGAGTTTTTTGAGACTCTGCTGCATCTGGCGCGGATCGTTCGGGTCGAGCGTGATCCGGCACCACTCGATGGGCATGTGTTTGAGGCTGGACAGCGACTCGTCGCGACGCCGCGTCTCGATCGGCAGCAGGCTCAGGCTGGGCGCTTCACCCGGGTTGAAAAACAGTTCGGTCGGGCACATGGTGGTGCGCCCCGCTTCGGATGGCAGCAAACGCTGACCATGATCGGCAAAGAACAGGGCATTGATGAGTTCGGTTTTTCCGCGCGAAAATTCGGCCACAAAGGCCACCACCAGCTTGTCCTGGCGCAGCCCGGCCGCCGCATCGGTCAGATGCAGCGAGCGCTCGGCATCGATTCCATGCTGCTGATCCAGCCAGTTGGAATAATCCGTAATCGCGTTCGCCAGACGCAAACGCCGTTCACTGAAGTCGGCGACTTCCTGTTCCAGATGGACACTCATGTTGGGCTATTGTTTTCCAAGTTATGCCAGTACGTATTGTCACATCGCGCACGGGTTGCACCGCCGATTCAGGTGCACCCCGGTGCACAGCCAGCCAGGAAACAGGCCGCATTCGCCTTGTTATCGACTGCTGGCATGGCGATCTTTAATTTCAGGCGGCCAAACACGCCTGTTCACCCTGGCCAAGGTTGTTACCCGGGTTGCACCTGCAATTTAGCAACCACGCGTCCCCTTGCGACGCCGCCAGCCGCGGTTCAGAGTGCGCCAAGCAGCGCCTGCTCTGCCGCCATGATCGGCACCATCAAAACCAGCTGGCACAGGATGAACAACACGATCGGGGTCAGATCGACGTTCGCCACCATCGGGACAATCCGCCGCAGTGGACGCAAAAAAGGCTCGGACAGTTCATAAACGACAGGTGCCAACGGCGAGTTCGTGTTTACCCACGACAGGACTGCACGCGCCAGGGTAATACCGATGATCATGTAGACCGTCAGGCTCAGCAACCGCACCACAGCCAGCCCCAGCATCACCGGCCACACCTTGCCGCCCGCGAGCGCGAAGGGAAAATCATTCAGCCAGTACCCGGCCGCCACCACCGCAAACTCAACCAGCAAGGCCAGCAGCAGACACGCCCAGTCAAGGCCAAAAAAACCCGGCACCACGCGGCGCAGCGGCTTCACTGCAAAATCGGTCAAGGCGACGATGAATTGGGCAAAGGGGTTGCGAAAAGGCACCCGGAACAGCTGCATCATGAAGCGCAACAGCACCGCAATCACAAACAGGTTGCCGAGCGTCTGGATCAGAAAGGTCAGCGCACCTGAAATCATGCCTGGCGCCCCAGTTCGTCACCCAGTTCGGCGCTGCGAAGGCTGGCAGCATCCACCGCCTGGGCGAATGCGGATTTGACTGCTGCCGTTTCCAGTGCGGCAATACCACGCTCGGTGGTGCCGCCCTTGGAGGTCACGCGCTGACGCAGCACAGCCGGTTCTTCGCCCGATTCCAGCGCCAGTTTGGCCGCGCCAAAAAACGTTTGCAGCGCCAGTTGGCGTGCGGTGGCGGGTGACAGCCCCTGCGCCACCGCCGCCGCCTCCAGCGATTCGATGCAATAAAACACATAGGCCGGACCACTGCCCGAAACCGCCGTCACCGCGTCCAGCTGGGTTTCGTTTTCCACCCACACCACGCCGCCGACCGCACGCAGCACCCTTTCGGCTTGCGAGCGCGCGGCCTGGTTGACGGCGGGCGGCGCATACAGGCCGGCGATCCCGGCCTGTACCAGGGCAGGGGTGTTGGGCATGGCGCGAACAACCTGGCCATGGCCGCCCAGCCAGCGGCTGAGATCCGCCACCCGCACCCCCGCAGCAATCGAAATCACCAGTTGGGTCGAAAGACGCGTAGCCAGCCCCGCCGCCACCTCGGGCAGGGAT
>JAABQE010000060.1 GCA_011391655.1 Hydrogenophilales bacterium | reverse complement strand
CGGCCCCGGTATTCCTGCGTCATTCCGTTCCCGTATTTTCCAGAAATTTGCCCAGGCCGATTCCTCCGACACCCGCCAGAAGGGCGGCACCGGCCTGGGACTCGCCATCACCCGGGAGTTGGTGGAACGCATGGGGGGGCAGATCGGTTTTGATTCGGAGGACGGCCGGGGCAGCCGCTTCCATTTCGAACTTCCATTGTGGAATGTGCCCGCGTCCACTTCAGACACGCCGTTGCTGGCGGCCGACGCGCAGCGTGTTCTGGTGGTGGAGGATGATCCGGATGTTGCCTACCTGCTGCACCTGATGCTCACCGGCGCCGGCTATGCGGTGGATACCGTCAGCAATGGCGCCGCCGCCCTGGAGGCGTTGCAGCGATCACGCTATGCTGCCATGACGCTGGATTTGATGCTGCCGGATATCAGCGGTCTCGATATCATCAACCAGGTGCGCCAGCAGCCGGAGACAGTGGAACTGCCGATCATCGTGGTGTCGGCCAAAATGGAAGAAGGACGGCTGGCCATCAACGGCGATTTTTCCCGGATCGACTGGCTGGCCAAGCCAATCAACGAAGCCCGCATGCTGGACATGCTTGAAAAACAGTTATCCAGGGCTGGGGCGGCTCGACCCCGGGTGTTGCACGTGGAAGACGATGCTGAACTGCATCAGGTGGTGAAGGCCATGGTGGCCGAACGCTTCGATTTCGAGCTGGCAACCACCCTGCGTGAGGCCCTCGCACGCGTGGCGCAGGAGCACTTCGATATGGTGATTCTGGACTTGGGGTTGCCCGATGGTTCCGGTTGGGACCTGCTGCCGGAGATTCGGGCACGGCTACCGGAGGCGCGGGTGGTTGTGCTGTCCGGAACCGATATGCCCCCTGAGGCGTCGCGCCGGGTCGAGGCCGTGCTGCTGAAATCGCAGATTTCGCCCCACCAGCTGCTGGATGCACTCAGTTCCCGCATTCAGCCCAAAACTCAAGGAGACCGTGCATGAGCACTTTGCAGCGCATTTTGTATGTGGAGGACGAGCCCGATATCCAGGCAGTGGCCAAGCTGGCACTGGAAATGGTGGGCGGCTTCACGGTTAAAGTCTGTTCGTCCGGCGAGGAAGCCTTGCGCGAGGCGGTGGCTTTCGCCCCGGACATGATTCTGCTCGATGTCATGATGCCGGGCATGGATGGCCCCAGCACCCTCATGGCGCTGCGTGAGCTGCCCAGCCTGACCGACCTGCCGGTCGCCTTCATGACGGCCAAGGTGCAGCCGGCGGAAGTGGCACATTACAAATCGCTGGGTGCGCGCGACGTCATCGCCAAGCCCTTTGACCCCATGGCCCTGGCGAGCCAGGTTCGTGCAATCTGGGAGGCATAACTTGGTGACCTCCCCCGCCCATGCGCAAACTGTGGCCGAACAGCTGGCCAGGCTGCGCAATGACTATCTGGCACGCTTGCCGGCAGAGCTGGCCGCGCTGACTGCATTAGCCATCAGCCTGGGTGAAGGGGCGTCCGACCGTGCCACTTTGGATGAACTGCATCATCGCCTGCACAAGCTGGCGGGCTCTGGCGGTACATTTGGCTTTGCTGCACTGAGTGCGGGTGCGCGCACCCTGGAACAGCGGGTCAAGGCCTGTCTGTCGAATCCGCTAGAAGCCTGGGATTCACCTTCGTGCCTGGCTTTTTTGGCGGACGTGGCTGCGCTCGGCGAAACCGTGGTTGAGGACGATGCACCGCTTGCCACCACGACCCTCTCTGTTGAGCCGGCACCCGGTGAATCCATCCAGATCTGGCTGGTTGAGGATGACGTCCTGCTGGGGCAGGAACTGGCACGCCAGATCGAGGCATTCAAATATGTTGTGCGCCTGTTTACCCAGATTGGTGAGGCTGAGCGTGCTGCACAAACAGATCGCCCCGATTTGCTGATCATGGACGTCATGTTCGAGCAGGAGGGAGAAAACGCCACCGAGATCCTGAAGCAGCGGCCGAACCTGCGGAAACTGCCCTGCCCCCTGCTGTTCATCTCTTCGCTGGATGATTTCCGGTCGCGGGTGAGTGCGGCCCAGTTGGGCGCCGAGGGGTATTTCCTCAAGCCCCTGGACGTGCCGCGTCTGCTGAACCGGATGGCGCATATTTTCGAGCAACGCCATGCCCCCGCGCAGCGGGTACTGATTGTCGATGACGACGTCGAACTGGCGGCGCATTATCGTTTGGCCCTGCTTGGCGCCGGGATGGAAGCGGAAGTACTGCACCAGCCCGAAGCCATCATCGAGAAAATATCCGCCTTCCGTCCCGAGCTGTTGCTGATGGACCTGCATATGCCGAATTTCTCGGGTCCCGACCTGGCGGGCGTGATCCGGCAATACGAAAAATGGACCAGCCTGCCCATTGTTTACCTCTCGGCTGAAACCGACCTTGGCGCGCAGATCAAGGCGCTGGACCGTGGTGCCGATGATTTCCTCACCAAGCCGATTTCCGACGCCCAGCTCGTCGCTGCCGTTCGCGTCCGTGTCGAGCGTGCACGTCAGCTGGCCGTGCAAATCAGCAAGGACAGCCTGACCGGGCTGCTGAAGCATGCCCGTATCAAAGAGGCGGCCGAGGTTGAGGTGTTTCGCGGGCGCCGCATCGGCAAACCCGTCACCCTGGCGATGCTGGACATCGATCACTTCAAACAAGTGAACGATACCTATGGCCATGCAGTGGGCGATGTGGTGATTTCATCCGTTGCCATGTTGCTGCGTCAGCGCCTGCGGCAGTCCGATAGCATTGGCCGGTATGGCGGTGAGGAGTTTGCCGCGGTGCTGCCGGAATGCGATGTCGCCGCCGCCCAGCTGTTGCTGGAAGACATACGCCGGCGTTTTGCCGCCGTGCGATTCAGCCATGAAGGCAAGGATTTCAGTTGCACGATTTCCATTGGACTGGCGTGTTCAGACTCGTTTCCCGACTGCAATGGCGTCGCACTGCTCGCCGCCGCTGATGCGGCGCTCTATACCGCCAAACGGGGTGGCCGTAATCAGGTCAGGGTCGGGGCGCCCGACCAGCCCCAAGGGAACCCGCCATGAATACGAATATGGATGCCTTCCAGGCGCTGCTGTCGGGAATGCGCCAGGCGTTTCTGGGCGAGTTGCCGGAGCGTTGTGACCGTTGCGATGACTTGATCCTGACGCTGGAGATCTCGCCCAACGACCGTGAGGCCTTTAATGAACTGTACCGCAATGTCCATAGCCTCAAAGGCTCGGGCGGAACCCATGGCTTGAGCATCATCACGACCCTGTGCCACCAGCTTGAGAATCTCATCAGCGAGACCGATACCCGGCGGGGGTTTGGTGAAGTCTTCGCCACCCGTGCGCTGGCTTACGTCGACCTGTTGCGCCAGGTCGAGCAGGTCGCCCGTCAGGTCAACCCGGATTATTCCGCCATCGAAACCGAGCTGGAGGTGTTGCGGCAGTTGACCCTGCAACGCCGCAAGGCAGGCCTGATTGCGGAGTCTTCCACCATGATGGCCGGGCTGTATCAGAAGGCGCTGGAGGCGCTGCCCTTGCAGCTGACCGTGATCGACAACGGCTTGACGGCATTGGGGCGGCTGCTGCACGAGCCCTTCGATTTTGTCATCGTCGGCGGTGAACTCAAGGAACTCAATGGCATGGCCCTGATGGCGGCCCTGCGAACCGCGCAAGCGCGCAACCAGAATATCCCGGCGATTCTGGTCAGCAGTCGGCGCGACCCTATTCCCAGCCTCGCCGGCTTCAGTGCCACCCTCGCGCGCGACCAGAAGCTGGCCAGCAACCTGGTCGCTGCGGTGCAAGCGGCGTTGCCGACCTAAGCGTAAGGAAGGTGAATCGCTCTTGGGCATGCGCGTTCTGGTTGTTCATTACTCACGCA
>JAABQE010000059.1 GCA_011391655.1 Hydrogenophilales bacterium | reverse complement strand
TTCGCCCAGATCGAGGCCGCCCTTGGCGATGGACTTGAGCGGCTTGCCGTCGAATTCGGTGAGGTTGCTGGAGAGCCATTCGTCGACGCGGTCGGACAGCAGCAGCACTTCGATGCCTTTCTTGCGGAAGATTTCGAGGTGCGGGCTGTGCTGGGCGGCGGCGAAGCTGTCGGCGGTGATGTAGTAGATGGCGCTCTGGCCTTCTTTCATGCGCGCCACGTAATCCTTCAGCGAGACGATCTGTGCGTCGCTGTCGGTGTGGGTGGAGGCAAAGCGCAGCAGACCGGCGATGCGGTCCTTGTTGGCGTAGTCCTCGCCCGGGCCTTCTTTCAGCACCTTGCCGAAGGCTTTCCAGAATTCGGCGTATTTTTCCGGCTGGTTTTCGGCCAGGTCTTCCAGCAGGCCCAGCACTTTTTTTACCGAGCCGCCCTTGATGGCGTCGATGTCGCGGCTTGATTGCAGGATTTCACGCGAGACGTTGAGTGGTAGGTCGGCCGAGTCAATCACCCCGCGCACGAAGCGCAGGTATTGCGGCATCAGCTGTTCGGCGTCGTCCATGATGAACACGCGGCGCACGTAGAGCTTGATGCCGTGGCGGTGTTCGCGGTCGTAGAGGTCGAACGGCGCGCGTGCCGGAAGATACAGCAGCGAGATGTATTCCTGCTTGCCTTCCACGCGGTTGTGCGACCACGCCAGCGGGGCTTCGGAGTCATGCGCGACGTGCTTGTAGAACTCGTTGTATTCGTCTTCTGAAATGTCCTTTTTGGCGCGCGCCCACAAGGCCGAGGCGCGGTTGACGGTTTCGTCCTCTTCGGTCGGTGTTTCGACACCGTCTTTCCATTCGGACTGCTTCATCACGATGGGCAGGGTGATGTGGTCAGAGTAAGTGCGGATGACCGACTTGATCTTCCAGTCAGACAGGAACTCGTCTTCATTTTCACGCAGGTGCAGCACGATTTCGGTGCCGCGCGCGGGCTTGTCGACGGTTTCCAGGGTGTAGTCGCCGGCACCTTCGGATTCCCAGCGTACGCCGTGCTCAGCGGTGAGGCCGGCGCGGCGGGTGGTCAGCGTGACACGGTCGGCGACGATGAAGGCGGAGTAGAAGCCGACGCCGAATTTGCCGATCAGGGCGGCGTCCTTTTTCTGGTCGCCCGACAGTTGCGAGAAGAATTCGTGGGTGCCCGATTTGGCGATGGTGCCGATGTGATCGATGACTTCCAGACGGCTCATGCCGATGCCGTTGTCGCTGATGGTCAGCGTGCGTGCCTCGCGGTCGAAGGCGACGTGGATTTTCAGCTCGGAGTCGTTTTCGAACAGGGCAGGGTCGGACAGCGCTTCAAAGCGCAGCTTGTCGGCGGCGTCGGAGGCATTGGAAATCAGTTCGCGCAGAAAAATGTCCTTGTTGGAATACAAGGAATGGATCATCAACTGCAACAGTTGTTTGACTTCGGCCTGAAAGCCCAGGGTTTCTTTGGTGGTGGCGGACATGCCTGTATCTCCCGTAAATGCACAAATATGGTGGAACGGGAGGTGGGGGCGGGTAGCGTGGGTTTCAAGTCCCAGCGTGCAAGGAAGGATGCATCCGGATTCTCCTTACGTCCGTCATTCCGGCGCTTGTGCCCTTTGGGTATTCGCCGGAATGACGGCTGTGGGTTTGCCGGAGTGATGCGGTTTGGTCAATGGACTAGCAGTTTGACCCATGCGCAGCCGGATGCAAATGCCCGACAAACTGCTCGGTTGCCGCGCGCCAGGAGAATTTTTCCGCATGGGCGCGCGCGGTGCGGCGGTCGATGTCGAGCGCCGCCATGCAGGCCTCACGCAGGTCTTCGTGCATGACGCCGGCGGGCGAGTCGCCCAGCACGTCGATCGGGCCGGTGACCGGGTAGGCGGCCACCGGCAGGCCGCAGGCCATGGCTTCCAGCAGCACCAGGCCGAAGGTGTCGGTTTTGCTGGGAAACACGAACACGTCGGCGGCGGCATAGACTTCGGCCAGTTCCGGCTGTTTCATCACGCCGAGGTAATGGGCATCGGGATATTTTGCGCGCAGGCCGGCGAGTGCCGGGCCATCGCCGACTACCCATTTGGAGCCGGGCAAATTCAGTTGCAAAAAGGCCTCGACGTTTTTTTCGACTGCCACCCGGCCGACATACAGAAATATCGGGTGTTCGCTGTTGAGGCGATGCGAGGTCTGCACCTTGAATACGTCGAGATCGACGCCGCGCGACCACAGCACGACATTGTTGAAGCCAAACGTTTCGAGGTCAGATTTGACCGCGGGCGTGGGGGCCATCACGGCGCGCGCGGGGCCGTGAAACCAGCGCAAAAAGCGGTAGGTCCAGGCGAGCGGAATGCCGGTGCGGGCCTGCACGTATTCGGGAAAGCGGGTGTGGTAGGCGGTGGTGAAAGGCAAGCCGTTTTTTATCGCATAGCGGCGGGCAGCCAAACCAAGCGGCCCTTCGGTGGCAATGTGCAGCGCGTGGGGCGCGTATTCCCGAATGCGCCGCTGGGCCGCGTTGCCGGCCAGCACCGACAGGCGGATGTCCGGATAGGTGGGGCAGGGCAGGGTGCGGAATTCAAGCGGGGAGAGAATATCCACCTGATGGCCCATGGCCTGCATTTCGCGGCGGGTGGTGGTGAGCGTGCGCACCACGCCGTTGACTTGCGGTGACCAGGCATCGGTCACGATCATGACTTTCATGGTGTCTCCAGAACGGTTGCGATGACTTTGCTGGATGCGCTGGATGCGTCCAGGCAGTGGGGCCAGTGGATGATTTCGAGCGTGCCGTCGGCGGTTTCGGCGAGCGCGGTCAGGCTTTCCACCCAATCGCCGTCGTTGCAGTACAAGAGGCCGTCGAGATCACGGATCTCGGCCTTGTGGATGTGGCCGCAGATGACACCATCGCAGTTGCGCCGGCGCGCTTCGTCGGTCATCACTTTTTCGAACGCGGTGATGAAGCTGACCGCGTTCTTGACCTTGTGCTTGATGTATTGCGACAGCGACCAGTAGGGGTAGCCCATGCGCGTGCGCATGCCGTTGAACCAGCGGTTCAGGGTCAGAATCAGGGTGTAGCCGCTGTCGCCCAGATAGGCCAGCCAGCGCGCGTGCTGCATCACGCCGTCGAACAGGTCGCCGTGGGTGACCAGAAAACGCCGGCCGTCGGCGGTGACGTGGATCACCTCGTCCGCCACTTCGATATCGCCAAACGCCAGCCCCATGAATTGCCGCGCCATCGAATCGTGGTTACCGGGCACGTAGATCACCCGGGTGCCCTTGCGCGCCTTGCGCAGCAGCTTTTGCACCACGTCGTTGTGGGATCGCGGCCAGTACCAGCCCTTGCGCAATTGCCAGCCGTCGATGATGTCGCCCACCAGATACAGCGTGTCGGATTCGTTGTGTTTCAGAAAGTCGAGCAGATAGCGCGCTTGGCAACCGGCCGTGCCGAGGTGGATGTCAGAAATCCACAGCGTGCGATGGTGGCGGGCAGGGCTGGTTGCCGGGGAGGGGTCTGGAGGCGGGGAAACAGTCTGGCTGGAAGACCAGGGCAGGGCATCCGATGGCTGCTGGGTGAAGCCATCCGGGCGGGCGCGGAGTAGATTGGTAACGCGATTCAACATGCCGCCATCAGGCCACGCCCAGATGACAGCGGCGTGGCATTCGGGTGAAGCTTTGTTGACTCCTTCCCCCGTTGTGAGGGACAGCGGGTTTAGCGCGCGATCAGTTCCAGCAGCGCGTTTTGCGCCTGATAGGCTTTGGCGCGGCCGGGCTTGCGGCGGCGGTAGCTGCCATCGGACTGCATCTCCCAGGCTTGCACGTTGTCGCGCAGATAGGGTTTCAGGCCTTCGGCGATGACGCGTTTTTTGAGCTTGGGAT
>JAABQE010000058.1 GCA_011391655.1 Hydrogenophilales bacterium | reverse complement strand
GCCGCCGTCGCTGGAGTAGAAAGGAGCGATGGTCTGTTCGAGTGCAGCCCAAGGGGTGATGGCTTCGAGTTCGGCGAGGAAACGATCGCGCCGGGTCAGTTTCTTCTTGGTGGCGTATTCCAGTTCGGAAAAGCTCGTTTGCATCGCAAAATTACCCGTGACAAGGACAAATGAATTCTGCCAGACGCCGCTCAAATTTAGGCTCGACTAGCTGAATAAATCAGCGTTTCCTTAACGGCTGCCGGCCCCGCTGCTTGTTCGAGCGTGACGATGCTATCGTGGCATGTCGCCGCTAGAATGCGGGTTCACCCGATCGAGCCAAAAGGAGACCCCATGCGCTGGGAACACGGACGCCGCAGTGACAATATCGAAGACCGGCGCGGCATGCGCATCGGGAAAAAGGGTCTGGCCGGGGGCGGCATCGGCGCGATCGTGCTGGCGCTGCTGGTGATGTATCTGGGTGGTGATCCATCGGTGGTGCTGGAGCAGGCGGGCAATCTGGCACCGCCCCAAACGGAGCAGGCCGCCGTCACATTCAGCCCGGAAGAGGAACAACTCAAGGAATTCATGTCGGTGGTGCTGGCGGACACGGAAGATGTGTGGGGCACGCTGTTCAAAGGCTCGGGACAGACCTATCAACACCCCAAGCTGGTGCTGTTTTCCGGCGCGGTGCAGTCGGCATGCGGCTTTGCCGAGGCGGCGATGGGGCCGTTTTACTGTCCGGGCGACCAGAAGCTGTATCTGGACATGAGCTTTTTTAACGATCTGGCGCAGCGCCATGGCGCACCGGGCGACTTTGCCCAGGCGTATGTGCTGGCGCACGAAGTCGGCCACCACGTGCAAACGCTGCTCGGCGTATCGGAAAAAGTCCAGGCCGCGCGGCAGCAGGCGACGGAAGCCGAAGGCAATGCGCTGCAGGTACGGATGGAACTGCAGGCGGACTGTTTTGCCGGGGTGTGGGCGCACCACGCCAATCGCGAGCGGCAGATTCTGGAGCCGGGCGACGCCGAGGAAGCCCTGGCAGCGGCAGCCGGGGTGGGAGACGACCGCCTGCAAAAACAGGCGCGGGGGATGGTGGTGCCGGAATCGTTCACCCATGGCTCGTCAAAGCAGCGGATGCACTGGTTCAACCGGGGCATGCAAACCGGCGATCCGGCGCAGTGCGATACGTTCAAGGCTGCGCAGCTGTAAAGCGGCCGCTTCGCTCGCTGTTCCCGTGTCTGCCTGGCAAACACACACCGACAAAAAAGGGCGACATCAAGTCGCCCTTTTTTGTCGGTGCCGGGCAGACGCCCGGCAGCCAGCCGTCGCTTACTTATGCTTCGGCGGCGTCACGACCGAGATGGACAACGCATCGGTGTAGCTGATCACCACGTTGTCGCCTTTGGCCACGTTGCTGAACCCCGCGGCGCCTTCCGTCACCAGGAAGGTTGCCTCCTTGCCCCTGGCGCCCCTCAGGGTGACGGTGCGTGCCTGTTGATCAACGGCGGTGACCACTCCGGTGACTTCGGTGCTGCTCGCCACGATCAAGCTGGGTTTCGCGCCTTTGGGGGCACGCACCACGGCGCTTCTTGCATCCACACCCGGTGCTGCGCCCGACTTGTTCACGCTGATGGACATTTCTTCGGCATAGGTCGCCTCGACCTTGTCGCCCACATTCATCTGGTTGAAGTTCACCATGTCGGGGCCGGCCGTGAAGGTGTGGGCCTTGCCATCCCTGGCCGTCAGCGTGAAGGTGCGGTTGGCTTGATCGACGGCGGTAACGGTTGCACCGGCGGTGATGGAATCGATCACGATTTTGCTGGGCAGTACCGCATCGGTTCCCATCGCGGCCGACGTGGTCAGGGACAGCATGGCTGCAAAAATGACGGAATACACTTTATTCATAACACCTCCAGAAATTAACCAGGGAGCAAGCGGAAGCTGCTTAAGCCGCGCCTGTTCCGCACGCCTCACGGTTACGGGCCAGACAATCAACCAGACCATCAACCAGACTCAACGTAGTCGGGCAATATAGCACTGCGCTTTGAGCCGCCACAAGCCTTTACGCGTGCGGGTTGCGGCTGGATGCTGCACGTGACCGGGTCGTCAGGCTGCTCATACCCGGTCACACCCAGCGCCCGAATCCAGCCAGCCCGACCATCAGCCGCACCACGGCATAAGCCAGCCATGAAACCATGCGCTGCGGCCACGGGCGGCGATGCCAGTCGGTAGCGTCGAGCGTGGCTGACTGGCTGATGGCCTGTTGCAGGCGTGCCCTGAGGTCACCCGCAAAGGCTGCGTCATCCACAACGATATTCGCCTCGCGCGCCAGCAACAAACTGAACGGGTCGATATTGCTGGAGCCGACCGTCGCCCAGTGGCTGTCGATCACGGCCGCCTTGGCGTGCAGCTCGCTCGCCTGATATTCGTAAATCGCGACGCCCGCAGCCAGCAAGTCGCTGAACAAGGCGCGCGAGGCGGTTTGGAAAAACGGGTGATCGGTATGCCCCTGCACCAGCAGGTGCACCCGCACGCCACGCGCGGCGGCTTCTTTGAGCAGGGTTCTGAAGCGATGCCCCGGTAAAAAATAGGCGCTGGCAAGAATGATTTCATCGTGCGCCCGCGCCAGCGCGGCAAGATACACGCGTTCAATTTCACGGCGATGGGCAAAATTATCCCGCACCACATAGGCGGCACGCACATGGCCATCGGTCGGCCAGGACGGTTCGAGCCGCGCCACGGAATCGGCTGCCCGCAGCTGCCGCAACGCCACCAGACGCCACAGGCGAAGCAGGCTGGGATAGATGCGGGCCAGCAGCGGCCCCTGCACCTCAACACTGAAATCGAGTCGCGGCTGGTCGAAGCGCACCGGCTCGAAATCATCGATGAGGTTCATCCCGCCGATAAAGGCAATGCGCGCATCCATCACCGCCACCTTGCGATGCAGCCGCCGCAGATTGCGGGGATTGGACAGCCAGCCACTGACGATCGGGCGGTAAACCAGCACGTTGACCCCGGCCGCAGTCAACGCCTCCAGCCAGACAGCCGGCAGCAGACGCGACCCCACGCCATCGATCAGCAACCGCACCCGCACCCCGCGCTGCGCCGCACGGATCAGCGCGGCCTGCACCGCCTCGGCGCTTGTATCCGCGCTGAAAACATAGGTTTCGAGGTGGATTTCATGCTGCGCCGCATCGATGGCCGCAATCAACGCCGGGAAAAAATCCGTCCCGCTTTGCAGCAGCCGTATCCGGTTGCCGGGAACCAGCTCAACGCTGCGAAACAGGAATGGCCGCCAGCGATTACGCGCGGCCATCAGGCTGAGTGGAGTTGGGCCGTCAAGGCGGCGTGGTCAGAAATGCGATGCCAGGCGTTGCCGGTGTGGACGCGCGCGGACTGGATGCTGAAGCGCCGGATATAAATACGGTCGAGCTGAAACATCGGCAGGATGGAGGGGTAACTGCGCGCCGCCCTGCCGTGGTGGGTTGTGAACACTTCGTTCAGGCCCAGTTCATCTTCAAAAACACGCCCGGCGCGCACCAGCCAGTCGTTGAAGTCGCCAGCCAGAATCAGCGGCGCATCATCCGGCACCATCGCCCGCACGCGGGCAGCGATCATTTGCAACTGGCGCTTGCGGCCGCGCTCGGTCAGCCCCAGATGAACGTTGATGCAGTGCACCGGCACGTCCATGCCGGGGACTTCGATTTCGCAATGCAGCATGCCGCGACTCTCGTAGGCATGCGCCGAGATGTCTTCGTTTTCCCACGACAGGATTTTGTGGCGCGACAGGATGGCGTTGCCATGGTGGCCGGTGTCGTACACGCAGTTTTTGCCGTAGGCGAAATCGGTGTAGACGTGCCCGGCCAGAAACTCGTGCTGCGGCTCCTTCGGCCAATGCAAAAAACGGCTGGCCCCCT
>JAABQE010000057.1 GCA_011391655.1 Hydrogenophilales bacterium | reverse complement strand
CCGGAAAGTGTGGCGGAACTGACGCAGAAACAAACCGCCATCCTGCGCGCGGCAGCGAAACTGCTGAAACCGGGCGGACGTCTGGTGTATGCCACCTGCAGCCTGTTGCCGGACGAGAACGAAGCCATCGTCGAGACGCTGCTGGCGGAGGGCGGCTTCACGCTGCTGCCGGTGAACGAATTGCTGGCGCAGCAGCATATCGCGCTCGATACCGGACCCATGCTGAAACTGTCGCCCGCGCTGCACGGCACCGATGGCTTTTTTGCCGCGGTAATGATCAAGACAGCGATGGTCAACCCAGCGCCGGTCAAGACCGACGTTTGAGTGGTTCTTTGAGCGTGCGATGACCGCTGCATTTCATCCCGATACGTTAGGCACGCTGTATGGGCTGTTTCGCGCGCGTGTCGCAGCGATGCCGGATCGCGTCGCCTACCGTCAGTTTGACGAGGCGGCGGGTGAGTGGGTCACTTACACCTGGACGCAAGTCGCTGCCGAGGTGGCACGCTGGCAGGCCGCGCTGGTAAACGAAGGACTTGCACCCGGCGACCGGGTGGCGGTGATGCTGAAAAACTGCGTCGAGTGGGTGATCTTCGATCAGGCCGCGCTCGGCTTGGGCCTGGTGACCGTACCGCTGTATCTGGACGACCGTCCGGAAAACGCTGCCTACATTCTCGACCACGCCGACGCCCGGCTGCTGCTGGTCGAGGGCAAATTCCAGCACCAGAAACTCGCCGAGATTGCCGGTTCGGCGGTGCGTTTGCAGCGCATCGTCAGCCTGGTTGCGCCGGAAGGCGGGGTGGACGAAGGGGATCTGCATCTTGTTGTCGTGGCCGACTGGCTGGCAGCGGCTGCCGGCACCCCCGTCCCCGCACACCCGCTCAGCGCCGATCAGCTGGCCAGCATTATGTATACCTCGGGTACGACCGGGCGTCCCAAAGGCGTGATGCTGACGCACGCAAACATGCTGTGGAATGCGCATTACGCGACGCTATGCGCTGACTTCGGTGAGCGCCCGGTGTTTCTGTCGTTTCTGCCGCTGTCGCATACGCTGGAACGCACCGCTGGCTACTACCTGGCGATGCTGCTGGGGGGCGAAGTGGCCTATGCGCGCTCAATCACCCAACTGGCTCAGGATCTGGAAGTGATCCGCCCGACCGTCCTGATCTCGGTGCCGCGTATTTACGAGCGGGTGTACGGCCGCATTCAGGATGGGCTGGCGAAGAAAAATCCGCTGGCGAAAAAGTTGTTTGATCTCGCGGTGCAGGTGGGCTGGCGGCGTTTTGAGCACGCGCAGGGGCGCGCGGGTTGGCATCCGGCGTTGCTGTTATGGCCGCTGCTCGACAAACTGGTTGCGCGCAAGATTGTGGACAAGCTGGGCGGGCGGCTGACGGTAGCGATTTCCGGTGGCGCGGCGCTTTCACCCGACATTGCCCGCGTGTTCATCGGGCTCGGGGTGCCGATCTATCAGGGCTATGGGCTTACCGAAACCAGCCCGGTGGTGTGCGTCAACCGGCCGGATTCCAATGTGCCTGCCAGCATTGGTCAGCCGATGCCAGGTATCGAGGTGAAAATCGGCGACAACGAGGAGTTGCTCACGCGAAGCCGTTGCGTGATGCGCGGCTACTGGAAAAACGAGGAAGCCACCCGCGCCATCATCGATGCCGACGGCTGGTTGCACAGCGGCGACAAGGTGCAAGTGGATGCGCAGAGGCATTACACGATCGTCGGCCGGATCAAGGACATCATCGTGCTGAGCAACGGCGAGAAAGTGCCACCTACCGAGATGGAGTCCGCCATCCTGCTCGACCCGCTGTTCGAGCAGGTGATGCTAGTCGGTGAAGGCAAGCCGTTTCTGGCCGCTTTGGTCGTATTGAACGAAGCGCACTGGCAGACTTTTGTTGAAAGTCTGGGTGTCGATTCGCAGTTGCCATCCGTGTTGACCCTTCCCCGGGTGACCAAGGCGCTTACCCAGCGTGTGGCGTCGCATCTCAAGCACTTTCCGGGCTACGCGCAGGTACGCCGCCTGCATGCCGAGCTCACGCCATGGACAGTGGATAACGGTCTGCTGACGCCCACCCTCAAAATCAAACGAAACCGGGTTCTTGACCGTTATCGCACAGTGATCGAGGCTATGTATGCCCATTTCGAGTGATCATGATTTCACAATACCCAGGGAGAACCGTGTGACGAATTGTTTTAACCGGCTGACTATCGGCTTGACACTGGCGGGATGCGGCGGCCTCGCCCATGCCGCAGGATTCGCGCTGATCGAGCAGAATGCCAGCGGCCTCGGCAATGCCTATGCCGGCCAGGCCGCCAGCGCACAGGACGCCAGTACGATTTTCTTCAATCCTGCCGGGATGACCTTGTTGCCGGATCGGCAGCTGGTGGTGGCGGGTCATTTGATCAAGCCCTCCGCCGAGTTCTCCGGCGGCAACAGCTTTCCCATTCCTGGTGTGAACACCGGTGGAAATGGTGGCGATGCGGGAAGTCTGGCTTTTGTGCCGAATGCCTATCTGGTGTATCGGGTGTCGCCGGATATCCATTTGGGCGTGGGCATGAATGCTCCATTCGGTCTGAAAACAGAATACGACAGCACGTGGGCGGGCAGTACCCAGGCGATTAAATCGGAGCTGAAAACGATCAATCTCAATCCTGCTGTCGCGTGGAAAGTCAGCGAGACGCTGTCGCTCGGCGCAGGCTTGAGTCTGCAATATATCGAGGCAACCCTCAGCAACGCTACAGCGACAGCCAATGGCATTGGTACCGTCAAGGGCGATGATTACGGCTGGGGCTTCAACCTGGGGGCTTTATGGCAGTTGAGCGAGACCACGCGCATCGGCCTCGCGTACCGATCCGAAGTCGACCAGTCGCTGGAAGGCGATCTCACGTTCAGCGCATCGGCTACCGTGATTCCGGTGACGGCCGATGTAACGCTGCCGGACGCGGCTTCGTTGAGCCTTTTCCACAAGCTGAACGCGCGCTGGGCGTTGCTGGCTGACATGACCTGGACGGGCTGGAGCGACTTCGAGGAATTGCGAATCGTGAGGGCGATCGGCACGCCGTTGGTCACGCCCGAATATTGGGAGGACGCCTACCGTTATTCAGTGGGCGTCAACTATCACCTCGACGACAAGCTGACTCTGCGTGGTGGCGTGGCCTATGACGAAACGCCGGTGACCGATGTCTATCGTACCGCGCGTATCCCCGATGAGAACCGCACCTGGATCGCGTTCGGCGCGCAATATCGCCTGTCAGCCACGAGCCTGATCGACGTGGGCTATGCGCACATCTTTATCGAGGATGCGCGCATCGACAAAACCGAGAGCGGAATCAAGTTGAGCGGTGTGTACGAAAGCGCGGTCGATATCCTGTCAGCGCAGCTGACGCTGAATTTCTGACCATGCTGCAATCCGTTCCCTTTGACAATCTGATCACCCGGCTGATCGCCGATAGCCAGAACGCAAGGCTGATGTGGCAAATCGGCGTGCTGGTGCTGTGCGCACTGGTAGCGTGGCTTGTGCGGCGGCCGTTGCGCTCATGGCTCGATGCTTCCGCGTATGCCCGGTCGTCTGGGCGTGAAGGGATGCAGCGCATCGGTTTCCCCCTGCTGATGTTGCTGGCCTTGCTGATCGGGCGCGAGGCGGCACAGCTCGCCCTGCAGGCAACACCGCTGCTGGATGTGGCGGTTCCCCTGCTGCTTGCGCTGGTATTGGTTCGCGGCGTGGTATACGCCCTGCGTTATGTGTCCGGCCCGCGCGAATCGCTGAAAACCTGGGAGCGCACGGTGGCCTGGCTGGTCTGGGGGGCGTTCGCGCTGCATCTCACAGGTCTGCTGCCGCGCATTCATTCAGCCATGGAAGCGCTGTCGTTCCAGTCGGGCAGCCATCGTTTCTCATT
>JAABQE010000056.1 GCA_011391655.1 Hydrogenophilales bacterium | reverse complement strand
CAATTTCACCAATTTGCCGCAGATATTGTCGAACTGCACCTGGCTGGAAACACGGCCGATGCCGAAAAACTTCTGCTGGGCGATTACTCCAAGCTATCCGAGAAACTCAAGCATCGAATCACCGGTCTGTCCCAGCAGGTGAAATCGGCTTCCAACGGAATTCCGCCATTCTGAACTCTCTAACCGGCCAGGTCGTCGCCGCATTCAGCCGCCGCTTCATTGTCGCAACCGCTGATGGTCTGCTCCCCTGCCAGGTAAAAGGCCGCCACCTGCGCGTGGTGTGCGGCGACCGCGTTGAAATCCAGCGCGATGGCGACAGCGGAGTCATCACGGCGGTGCTGCCACGCGCCAGCTTGCTGTACCGCTCCGATGCGTTCAAAACCAAGGCCATCGCTGCCAACGTCACCCAGCTTGCCGTGGTGGTCGCGCCACGGCCCAGTTTTTCGATGGAACTGGTGCAGCGCTGCATCCTTGCCGCCGAAGATCAGGGCATCGCCAGCCTGCTCATCCTCAACAAGACCGACCTGCCCGAAACGCCCCGAGCGATCGAACGCCTGCAACGGCTGACCCGCATCGGCTATCCGCTGGTCACGCTGTCGGCACTGAACGACATTGCGCCGCTGCTGCCGGCGCTGCACGGCCACACCACGCTGTTGATCGGCCAGTCCGGGATGGGCAAATCGACCCTCATCAATGCCCTGTTTCCCGGTGCAGACGTGCTGACCGCCGAGTATTCCGAAGCCCTCGACAGCGGTCGCCACACCACCACTCACACCCGCCTGCACCGGCTCGATGCCGATACGGCCGTGGTCGACTCCCCCGGCCTGCAGGAGTTTGCCTTGCAGCATCTCGACGCCAATGCGCTCGCCTATGCCTTCGTCGAGTTTCGGCCGTTTCTGGGACAGTGCCGTTTCCGCGACTGCAAACACGAAACCGAGCCCGGCTGCCGATTGCAGGAAGCCGCCGCCGCGGGCGAAATCGAGCCCAAGCGACTGCTCCTGTTTCAAACCCTCAGACGCTTGCAGAAAAATGCCGCACAACGCCTATAAACAAAGCTCGCAATAACGCAAGGAGCGCGTCGTGAAGCTTGCTCTGATTTTGTTGATGCTGCTGGGCTCGGGTGTGCTGTCCCCGGCACATGCAGCGGGGAAATGGGTGGCCACCCCCTATGCGCCGGCCAAAGTAGTGTTTGATTTTTATCTGGATGATCCCCAGAAAATCAGTAGCGCCCTCTATTGGGTGCGCTCGCTGATGAACCCCCTGCAGGAAGCGCCCTACAACTACCCGCCCGAAGACCTGAACATTGTCGTCGTCATCCACGGCACCGAAATCGTGACGGTGGCAAAAAAGAACGCAGCGAAATACCAGGCGGCAATCGAGCGCATGCGCTACTACGCCGACCTCGGTGTGTCATTCAAAGTGTGCGGCCAGGCCGCCGACGATTTCGGTTACGCGATAAAGGACTTTCAGGATTTCATCGAAGTCGTGCCCAACGCCATCACTGAACTGGCGCACTGGCAACAGCAAGGCTACGCCTTGATCACGCCACAGGTTATGGAGAAGAAAATCAGCATCGAGTCGATCCGCTGACCGGTTCCAGCATGGCTGGTGATACCGGCCAGATGTTGAATTCGCGGACGGCGGAAATCGACCCCCAGGCAGAAATGCCGGCTATTGATGATTAATGTCTTATGCTTGGCCTTGGTGAACTGTCTGGTATCCAATAGGGTGAATGCTTGAATTTGCAGTGAATGTTTGAATTTACGATGCCCCCTGATGAGGGGAGGTACGCCAGCAATCAAGGAGGGACAGAATGCCGCCCAGCGACACGGTAAAAAGCCCATCTGCTATGGCCCTGCTGCCCGACGAGCTGGGGACAATTGTTGAGCACATGCTCAATGGCATGGCCTACTGCAAGATGCTTTTCGAGGATGGGCAGCCCTGCGACTTCGTCTATCTCTATACCAACCCGGTCTTTGAATCGCTGACCGGCCTGTCAGGCGTGATAGGTCGTCGTGTGAGCGACGTCATCCCGGGTATCTGCGCATCCGACCCCCTGCTGTTCAATATTTTCGGCCGTGTCGCCATGGGTGGCAAACCGGAGCAATTTGAAACCCGGGTCGAATCACTCGGCATGTGGTTCTCGATCACGGTGTACAGCCCCAAACCGGAACACTTCGTAGCCGTCTTTGACGTCATTACCGAGCGCAAGCAGGTGGAGCGCGATCTCCTGCTGGCCAACGAACGGCTGTCGCTGGCGCAACGCACCGCCGGTGCGGGGGTATGGGACTGGGACATCCTCAACGGAACACTCATCTGGTCGGACGAACTCTTTCAGCTGTTCGGGCTGGATCCTGCTGCCACGGCCGCCACTTTCGACACATGGCGAAGCGTGGTGCATCCGGATGATCGGCAACGGGCCGAAGAGGGGATCATGGCATCCCTCCGCGATCACGTGCCCCTCTTCAACGAATACCGAATCATTTTACCGACTGGGAAGGAACGTTGGATCGATGCGTTCGGCGACGCCACCCATGATACAGACGGCAATGCACAGCGCATGATTGGTATCTGCATCGACACGACCGGGCGCAAGCAGGCCGAAGCGAAGATTGAGTTTCTGGCCCATCACGATCATCTGACCCAATTACCCAACCGTTTTGTGGCGAAGGAACGGCTGAAAATGGCCATGGCCTATGCAGACCGCGCATTTGAAAACGTCGCGTTGCTGTTCCTGGACCTCGACAGCTTCAAAGCAATCAATGACTCCCTCGGCCACACCGTCGGCGACTTGCTGCTGGTCGAAGTTTCACGACGCCTGCAAGCCTGCCTGCGGGAAACCGACACCGTCAGCCGGCAGGGCGGCGACGAGTTTCTGGTCATTCTCACGCACATCCAGGATATGGACGCCGTGACGGGTAGCGCCGCCAAGATTGTCGCCGCCCTGGCGGCCCCCTGCGAGATCGAGGGCCATGCCCTGACGGTGACGGCCTCAGTCGGCATCGCAATCTACCCCAACGACGCCCAGGATGCGGAAACGCTGATGCAGCGGGCCGATACCGCCATGTACCATGCCAAAGGCAGGGGCGGAAATGATTTCACCTTCTTCAGCGAGCAGATGAACGCGGCCGTGGCCTTGTCCCATGCCATACGGAATGAGCTGCGGCAGGCATTGACCAACGGGGAGTTCGCGCTGCACTACCAGCCCCAGATCGAGCTTGCCAGCGGGCGTGTCATCGGAGTTGAAGCCCTGCTGCGGTGGCAGTCGCCCAAGCGCGGCCTGGTGCTGCCGGACGAGTTCATTTCCATCGCCGAAGACTGCGGCCTCATTGTGCCGATTGGCGAGTGGGTTCTGCAGGAAGCGTGTCGCCAGGCCGTCCACTGGCAACAGGCCGGATTGCCCGAACTGACCGTCGCCGTGAACCTGTCGGCGATGCAGTTCCGGCGCGGAAACCTGCAGCAGACTGTCGTGCAGGCCCTGAACGCCTCCGGCCTTGCCCCCGCCCTGCTTGAACTGGAACTGACCGAGTCGCTTTTGATCGTGGAAGCCGAATATGTCCTGGAAACCGTCCGGAGTCTCAGGAGCCTGGGCATCCGCTTTGCGATTGACGACTTTGGAACCGGCTATTCCAGTCTTGCCTACCTGAAGCGCTTCCCCATCGACAAGCTGAAAATCGCGCAGGCCTTCATCCAGGACATGAACACCAATCCGGAAGATGCCGCCATCGTCCATGCCATCATCCAGATGGCGCGTGCGCTCAACCTCAGAACCATTGCCGAAGGCATTGAAACCGGGGACACGATCGAACATCTTCTGCTTCACCATTGCGATGAAGTGCAGGGAAACTACTTCTCCAAACCACTTTCTGCGGAAGCGTTCCAGCAATATATGTTGGCCGCG